>PMOP01000250.1 GCA_003161495.1 Acidobacteriota bacterium
CACCTCGGCGACTTCATCGAGGATAAGGCCGTCGTATCGCCCTCCGATGCGGTCATCAACTTAAATTTGAAGGAACAGACCTCTTCCGTTTTGAAAACGCTGACGCCGCGCGAGGAAAAAGTAATCAAGATGCGCTTCGGCCTCGACGACGGATCCGAACACACGCTCGAGGAAGTCGGCCAGTCCTTCGCCGTCACGCGCGAGCGCATCCGGCAAATCGAAGCCAAAGCCTTGCGCAAGCTGCGCCACCCGTCGCGCTCACGCAAATTGCGCGCCTTCCTCGAAGGCACCTCGCGCGATTATCTCTGATCTGGATTTGATTCAGGCAGGCAGTTCAACGTACGACGAACTAGCCAGTGGTTCGGGAACCGGAAAGCCTTCCTGCTGCAAACCGTCAACATGAAATTCAATCGCTTCGCGCATATTGTTTTCCGCTTCTTCGCGCGTTCTTCCGGTCGACACGCAGCCAGGAAGGTCGGGTGAATAGCTGGAAAATCCGCTGTCTGTATATTCGATGACGATGAGATATTTCTTCATTTTTTCGAGGATTTTCCGTTTTCGAAATGCAGCGCCACAGCCTCTTTTATGTTGGCGTAAAGTTCATCTACCGTTTGTCCCTGCGTGAAAATATCCTCGCCAATGCCGCGCGCGCACCAAAACTCGCCGTCGCTGTAGACCTCAATTTTTACGAGCATTGGAATCCCTCATTAAGGCAATACTATCGCGTTCTATTTCGATTTGCCATCTTTGTAAATCAGCGAGCAGCCGAACGCACAGCTTCCGCATTCCACTCGGCAACAATCTGTTCTAACCCTTCGCGGTAAGTTGGATAGCGCGGCGTCCACCCAAAATCGCGGCGAAATCGCGTATTGGTCGTTCGAGTCGATCGCGTGAAATACTCGACGGCCTGTTCACCGGCAAGCCATTTCGCAAGCCAGACGGGAACGCGTCGCGGTTCCGGGGCTCCCAATCGCGCCACGAATTCTTTGAGGAACGTGCGCACGGGAACCAACTCATTATCGACGATGTGCCAGACTCCACTGCGCGGCTTTTCGGCTGCCAGCACGTAAGCGCTCGCGGCATCGTCGGAGTGAATCATCGCCCACATCGCCTCTCCGCCGCCGATGATGGGCATCTGTCGTTTTCGCAATGCTGCAGCGATCATGCGCATGTGCGCCGAGTCGGAATCGTAAAAGTAACCGCCGCGCAGAATTAGCACGTTAAAACCTTCCGCGGACTCCGCTTCGCGCGCGATCGTTTCCGCGTCGATTGCCGATTGAATCGAGGGTTCCGGCACCAGCGGAGAGTCTTCATCGAATGGCGAATCATCTTTGGGGCGCGCCACCCAGGCGATGCTTTGCTGCAGATAAGTTTTCGCACCGATCTTCGCGGCCGCTTCGGTGAGGCAGCGCGTGCCTTTGCGGCGAATGTGGTCGTTCATGGCCCAATCGGCGGGAATCGTTTTTTGTTTCACGGGGATCGCCGTGGCCGCGTGAATCACGGTGTCGCAGCCTTCCGCAGCCTTGGCCAGAGATTCCGCATCGAACAAATCCGCGTGGCGCGACTCGCCGCCCGCTTCCCGCACGGCGATTTCGGCTTTCGCGCTGCGCACTTGGCCGATCACAGCATGGCCTCGCGCCACGAATTGTCGCACCAGCCTGCGGCCCAGCACTCCGGAAGCTCCCGCGATGAATACGTTCATCGAGCCGCTCCTTATTGCCATTTAAACCGCTTCTGTCGGCGCTTTCCTTGCGCCGATGGAAAGCGAGCGCACGCGCAATGCCGCCACAACTCCGCCGCCATAGATCGCGCCAAGCAAAAGAAAAGCGACAGAGAGTTTGAAGTTCTGCGCGAACCAACCGAGCGCAAAGCTCATGATCAACTGCAGAACCGTCGCGATCACCGAGAAAGCAGATTGGGCTCGTCCCATGAGCCGGGCCGGCACCTCTGCCATGATCGAGGATTGCGTCAAAACTCCGCCCAGCGCGCGGCATGCACCAAACAGCGCGTTCATCGCCACTGCCACGGCCAGCACTTTCGCATAGGGAAACAGCGTGTGGCCAACCGCGAGAATTGCCAGCGCCGCTATCAGCACTGCATAAGGTCTCTTCCGCGCCAGCGTTCCCGCCGCCAGGCCTCCGACGACCGCGCCGCTGGCCCATCCGAGGCCGATAAATCCGTACCCGCGAGGTCCCGCGAAGAGCAAATCCTTGGCCAGGGCCACCACCAGCACGTTCGCGCTGATCACGCCGGCCATCATGCAGGAATAAGTAATTCCCAGGGCCAACACGCGAGGCTGTTGCCACAAATACTCCAGCCCTTCGGCGATGTCCA
Organism: Acidobacteriota bacterium; assembly: GCA_003161495.1. Lineage (GTDB taxonomy): Bacteria > Acidobacteriota > Terriglobia > Acidiferrales > UBA7541 > Palsa-360. The sequence goes on from PMOP01000250.1 coordinate 2,335, forward strand.
CGAACACGGTGGAAATCGGAGTCAACTCCGCATCCGTGCTCATGAGCGATGGTTCGGACATTTCCGGAGGCGCTTCAATGGTCGGGGAAGCTGACGTGAGCCTCGTGTTGTGGGCTTCCCTCGGCGCGTAATATCCGTGCCGCAACAGCAGCAGGCAAATCGCGGAAATCAGGTAGGTCGTTCCATCAATGCCAAGAATCCCGGCGAGGCCCGCGCGCTCGTAAATAAATCCGACGAGGGCGCCCGCCCCGGCCATTCCGCCCTGCACGGCAATGAGCACGGTGGCATTGGCCGTGATCAATTTGTCCCGGGGCACGAGTTCCTGGATCAGCGCATTTGTGGTCGACCAGTAAATCGCGAATCCCACGCCCAGGAGCAATACCATTGAGTACAATTCAAATAAAGTTAACTTGCCGGCAAAAGCCAGCCCGGCCATCCCCAGGACGATCACGGCGCGCGTGGAGTCGATGACGATCCCCAGCAAGCGCCGGTCTACTCGATCGATGAGCACTCCGCCGAACGGAGGAACCACAAGCCCCGGCAAAGTAACCAGAATAACGATCAGGCTGACTTTCACCGTCGAATGCGTCGCGCCCAGAACGTACCAGGTCACGCCGGCAAAGTTCATTCCTGTCCCGAACAGCGACACCAGCATGGCCACAAAGAAAAAGGGAAATCCCGGAACGCGAAAAAGCGCTTTCCAGCTGGGAGTTGATGGAGGTTCCGGGGTCATTTCAGAATCGGGAGAGTCGCTGTTGGCCATCCACGCCAAGTTTAGCGGCAATGTCGGCCCAGGTCCAAGAAAATGCAGCATGCAGCACCAAAATCACGACTTCAGAAAACACTGTCCGTCCCATTGCGGCACAAGCTTCCTGGACACCTCGTTTTCATCAACCTCCAACAAATTGATTCTAAAACCGTTGTTGCTATTTATGCGTATCCTACGATTTATTTATGCCTCCTTTAGGCGTCAAATCGTATTTTGCTCGCCGGTAGCGGTGTGCCATCCGGCACGGAAAGGGCGCGGCGTATGTTGACGGAACAGCTTCAGCCGGGCCAGCGGTTTGAGTATTTCCGCATCGAATCGTTCGTGGTGCGCACCTGCATGACCACCATTTATCGCGCGACGGACCTGCGCACCGGTCAGCTCGTAGCGATAAAAATTCCTCATCCCGAACTGGAATGCGACCCTACGTTTTATAGCCGCTTCCAGCGCGAAATCGCCATCGGCAAAAAGCTGAAGCATCCCGGCGTCGTACAAACGATCGACTGCGGCGACATGGACCAGCTCTGCATCGTGATGGAATGGGTGGAAGGAAAATTTCTGCGCGAAATTATTGCCAGGGAAGGAAAATTTTCTGTTGAGCGCGCCACGCGCATCGCGACCGGAGTTTGCGAATCCCTCGATTACATTCACAGCCAGGGTGTCGTGCACCGCGATCTGAAACCTGAAAACATAATGGTGGGCGAGGGGGACGCCACCAAGCTGATCGATTTTGGCATCGCCGCCAGTGAAGGCATGCGCCGCCTCACGTTTTCCAAATTGTCAAACGCCATGGGCACGCCCGATTATATTTCGCCCGAGCAGATCAAGCGGAAACGCAATGACGGGCGTAGCGACGTTTACGCCCTCGGCGTCATTCTTCATGAAATGCTGACCGGGGAAACACCCTTCAACGGCCCCAATCCGTTTGCCGTGATGAATGACCGGCTGGTGAACGATCCGCCGTCCGCGCGCGAACTTAATCCTGAAATTTCCGCGCAAATGCAGGAAATTCTGTATCGCGCGATGGAGCGCGATCCGGAGAACCGGTTCGCGGGCGCGCGCGAATTTGCCGCCGCGCTGGCGCACCCGGAGTGCGTCGAACTCATCGATCGCACGGCGCGCAAGGAACAAAAACCCCCGCGACTGCCATTTCTGAAAAGAATCTTGTCCTACACGATGCTGGCGATGATCCCTGTCGTGATTTTCACGCTGCTCTTCCTCGTAACTCGTTCAAAATAATTCCGCGCCGCGGCGCCTTCTCCTCGGGAACTTCATCGGCAAACCGTGCCGGATTACTCTTTCCGCATGCTGGTACTCCCGTTCCATAGCCAATTTTCGGGTTGTCAACCAGGATGGAGAAAATACCCCTAGGTCTTTGCGTGACCGGAATCTCGCTAAAGGGAGAAAAACATGACGCGGAGTTTAACCCTGATTACAGCGTGCGCGCTGGCCCTGGCCACATTCGCGCCCGCACGCGCGCAAGATGCGACACCCTCTTCTTCGCCTTCGCTCGGTGACATTGCGCGACAGGCCCAAAAGGACAAAGACAAGGATAAAGCCAATAAGGCCTCCGCTAAGGTTTTCACCAACGAGGATTTCTCCTCCAACGCGGGCGGTGTTTCCGGCACCCTGGGAGGAGGCATTGGGCCGATCGGGCAGACGCCAGCCGTGGGCAAATCCGCGGACACACTTTCACCGGCAGAGAAGCTGGCGAAGACGGAAATCCTGCTGAACTATATTGAATCCCTGGACCGCGCCACTCTGGTTCACAATGCTTTAAACGGCAAAGATGTTGAATTTCCGGGCCGCGCCAAATGGGAAGAGCGATTAGTCGCCGCCAGGCAGGTCTACGTATCGCAAGGGCGGGACATGATTCAAAATGCCAAAGAAATCGTGGCTTCCGCCGATGGCCTGAAAGCCGTCGCCGCGCAAAACCCGAGCGACCCTCGCGTGAAGGAAATGGGCGTCAAGTTGCAGTCTCTTATCCGAGATGCCGTCCGAACCGATTCNNGATTTTCGTGGCGCCGGCGTCTCGCCGGCGATTTTTCCTGCCTTAACTTTATACGATCCAAAAGCACCGGCGAGACGCCGGCGCCACCAGATCTCGCGCCACGATTTCAATTCGCGCAGCAGCTGCCAAATTCTAAATTCATGATGCGAATTCTCGATTAAAAATTCCCTTGGTTCGGGCTGTAGGGGCTCGCCAAATATTTCAGTGACTGCGCCTCGTTCTTGGTCGGAAGAATCTTGTCCGGATCGAGCCGCACCATCACGTAGCGGATGTGGTCGTCAATTTTCGTGAACCAGTGCCCGGTTCCCGCCGGAATGATGATCATGTCGCCCGCCTTCAGTTCGTGAACTTCCGGATTTTTGATCGACGCGGCGCTGAAGCCGGGGCCATTCTGTTCGCGCACCGTTTTCAGCGTGCTCGGCCGCGGCTTCGCATCGACAAGGTCCGGCCCGGTCAGAAGCGTCGCTGAGCCTTCAATGACGTAATACACTTCACTCACCTGCTCATGCTCGGCCACCGCTTCGGCCACCTGGTTTTCCAGACCTTGGGCATTACCCAGCTTCCCGCGATAAATGCTGCCAATGCCCACCTGCACTTTGCCGACATCGACCAATCGCACCTGCTGATCCACAAGCTTGTGCTCAATGGCCCGCTGGTTATAGCCGTCCAGCTCGCTCTTCGGGACATAAACGGCCGAACAGTGGTTGCATGTAGGTTTCGGTTCCACGTCCTGCGCGAACACGGGGAACACGGCGATGGCCGCGCTGAACACGATAATTTTCAAAGCCATTCTGCGTTTTTGCATATTATCTTCTCCTCATTTGGCAAAAAATCTCAAGCTCCACGCAGTGATGCCCAGAAGAACAATCATTAGAGCCCAAAGGAGCCGAGTTTGTAACAAGAGTGGCCCGTCAGGGTAAAGCCTCTTGTATTCGCGGTTCAATCTTTGATATTTGAATAAATCCCATCCAAGCCAATCAAACCTTTCCTTTTCTTGTAATTTCTCATTCACTTTGTCTATTTTCTCAAAGTTTACGAGAATTCCCCAAAGGCCAATGATCGAGATGCACGCCAAGGCAACAATTACGATTATGGTTCGGGTAGTCATTCCGTCACCGACTTGCCATTTATCATTACTTGGTCCACTTGTCCATTGCGATTCGTGTTTGTTGGCGCGATGCATTTCTGCACTGCGGTCCAAAATCCGTCTTATGATGTACCGATGCCTCCACTGATCGAGCTGCGCGGGCTGACCGTCGAGATTCCTACGCCGGCGGGATGGATTCGTCCGGTGGACGGAGTTTCGTTCGCGCTCGATGCGGGCGAATCTCTAGGGCTTGTCGGCGAATCGGGGAGCGGGAAATCGATGCTCGCGCTGGCGCTGATGGGTTTGCTGCCGCCGGGCGCGCACGTAAGCGGCGAAGCGTTTTTCTCAGGCGCGAATGGCGCCACCGGGTCGCGCGCAAATTTGCTCACGCTCGCGGAACGCGAACGAATCGGCGTGCGGGGCCGTGACATCGCTATGATTTTTCAGGAGCCGATGACGGCGCTCAATCCCGTGATGCGAGTAGGCGCGCAGATTGCCGAAGCGATTCGCGCGCATCACGCGGGACTTTCGCGCGAAGAAGTCGATCGGCGCGTGCTCGCGGCGCTTGAACGCGCCGCCGTGCCCGAGCCCGCCATGCGTGCGCGGCAATATCCGCACCAGCTTTCGGGCGGCTTGCGGCAGCGCGCGATGATTGCGATGGCTCTTGCCGGCGACGACGGAAAAGCCCCTCGGTTGCTCATCGCCGATGAGCCGACGACGGCGCTTGACGTCACGGTGCAAAAACAAATTCTCGAACTGCTGGCGCAACTGCGGCGCGATCTCGGCCTCGCGCTTCTCTTCATCACGCACGACCTGGGCGTCGTCGCACAGGTGGCCGATCGCATCGCGGTCACCTACGCGGGACGCATCGTGGAAGAAGGTCCGGCGCGCGAAGTTCTGGAACGGCCGCGCCATCCTTACACGGCGGGCCTGCTGCGCGCTTCGCCGCAACTCGTGCGGCACAAGCTTGAGCCGATTCCCGGCGCGGTGCCATCGCTTACGGCCTTGCCTCCCGGCTGCGCGTTGGAACCGCGCTGCCCGCTGCGCATCGCCGAATGCGCCGCGGCCATGCCGGAGTTGCGCGAAGCCGGTCCCGGCCATCGCGCGCGTTGCATACTGGTTGAGAAAAATTAATGGAAAACGCGCGAGGGTAATTTCGTGCGTGGTTTTAAGTAGCACAGCCACTCTTGGCTGTGTGCCTTTGGCAGGCTCAGCAAAAACCGCACAGCCAGGAGTGGCTGTGCTACTAAAATCGGCTCGCACTTAACTCTTAATCTTTCGCCGCAGGAGAGGATTGGGGAACCAAAAAGATGAGCGCGGAATCAAGCCATCAGGAAAAAATTCGCGAGCGCTTCACGGAGACGGCGGACGTATTTGCGCGCACGGTTCGGCGCACGCGAGTTGAGGAAGGCGAGGAACTCGCCGCACGCGCCACGGCCGGTCTAGCAAACGCGGCGAAGATGCTGGCCATCGATCTCGCTTGCGGTCCCGGCACGTACACGCGCCCGCTGGCTGCGCGTGTTCACCGCGCCATCGGCGCGGACCTGACTCCGGCGATGGTTGAAAAAGCGCGCGCCGAAGCCGCGCGCGACGGCGTCGCGAATATTGAATTCGTCTGCGCCGATATTTACGCGCTGCCCTTTGCCGACGGCGCCGCCGGGATCGTTTCCTGCGGCTATGCGTTTCACCACATGACCGATCCGAAGCGCGCGCTCGCCGAAATGGCGCGCGTATTGCAGCCCGGAGGCCGCATGGCGATCACTGATATTATTGTCCCCGAGGGCTGCGACGGCGTGTTTCAGAATCAAGTCGAGCGCGTGCGCGATCCTTCGCACACGAACACGCAAAGCGCCGCGAGTTTCCGCGCCATCGTTCGTGATTTGGGCCTGCGCGCGGTGGCCGAACATTTGCACGACTACTGGCTCGATTTCGACGTATGGATGGGAAACGCCTGCAAGCTTCCCGGTGATCCGATCTACGCGCAAACGCGCAGCATGATGGAGAGCTGCATCGGCGATGACCGTTCCGGGTTTCACCCGCACCGCTCGGAGAAAGTTCCCAGCGGCCTCGAATTCGTGCACACAGTTTTGCTGCTGATCGCGGAGAAGCCGCAATGAGGAATCCCAGTAGGACGGGCTTCAGCCTGTCGCTTTTCGTAAGATCCGACATCCCGAAACCCAACAGCCTGAAGCGTGTTCTTCGCGCGCGCCAAAAAGGCGGCGCCCGCTGATGCCTCCCCCGCTACTCGAAGCGCGCAAATTGCGAAAGACATTTTCCGCCCCGGCGAGCGCATTTGCGATGGGCCTGTCGCGCGCGAACAGCAGCGCGCGCCCCCGCGTCGCAGCCGTGGACGATGTAGACCTCGAGCTAGCCGCCGGCGAAACGCTCGCCATCGTCGGCGAATCCGGCAGCGGCAAAACAACGCTCGCGCGCGTGCTCTTGCGCCTGATCGAACCGGACTCCGGCGAATTGCTGATTGAGGGACGCGATTTTCTGGCCGCCCGCGGCGCGGAATTGCGCGCCTTGCGCCGCGAAATGCAAATGGTGTTTCAGGATCCCTTCGCGTCGCTCGATCCGAGAATGCGCGTCGGAGCCATCGTCGGCGAGCCGCTCGAAATTCACGAGCCGCGGCTTGGCCGCGCCGAACGCCGCTCGCGCGTCGTCGAGATTTTGCGCGCCGCGGGCCTCGGAGAGGAAGCGCTCACGCGCTACCCGCACGAATTTTCCGGCGGCCAGCGCCAGCGCATCGGCATCGCGCGCGCTCTCGTGCTGCGCCCGCGCCTCGTCATTGCCGATGAACCTGTTTCCGCGCTCGACGTTTCCGTCGGCGCGCAGATTCTGGAGCTGCTGCAGAATTTGCAGCGCGATTTCGCGCTCACTTACCTGCTGATCTCGCACAGCCTGCCCGTCGTCGCGCAACTCGCCACGCGCATCGCCGTCATGCAGGGCGGCCGCATCGTCGAAACAGGCCCCACCGCGCAAATTCTCAGCGCGCCCACGCACCCTTACACGCAATCGCTCATCGCTGCGATTCCCGTTCTGCCTGCAAATTGAAAATCACATCTCGGATTTAGCACGTCAGGCAGTGTGCAGGGTGAATTCTCACCGCCTGGTATTTTGTAAAGCGCTTACCGTGGGTCTTCCACCCTTTAGGCCATTTCTTCTAGCTGCTTTGGCCTTGGCTTTGCTTTTGACCAGCCCGCCCCGGCGCCCGATTTCGTTCATCCATCGTTTTGTTCCAAACCGATGCTGAAGCAGCCCGAGCACATAGTGGTCGACATCGAGTAAAGGCCAATGAAGGCCAGTCCCATTTCCCACAATTTCGATTTTCGATAGCTGTGACGGATTCGCGCGTTCGAGGCCTTGCAATTGCCTTCGTGGAATCGAAACTTTTAAACCGTCGGCAAAATGGAGGCTGATCACATCCTCCTTCGCTTCATACTGGATTCTGATTACGCGAGGATCATTGGCCTCAAACTCCCGCGCTCCCGCCATTGCGGATTCGATCCGGCCGCTGGAAACATGGATTTTATGCGCTTTGTTGCGCATGCATTTTCTCCCAGAGAAAAACTAACTCGTCAAAATGTTTCGCCGCCGCTCTCAAAATCTTCCGAATATCGCTGCGCTTTGCGTTTCCTGGCCTGATGCAATCAGGCCGATCAGCGAGTGCGACATTTCCATCTTTACCGATATCGACGATAACTTCGGTCTCTCCCGTAAAACCATGAATATGCCGCGGCTCATGGTCCTGCGGATAAGCAATGAACAAAACATTGCCAAAACGAAGCGAGGCCACGTCATAGAGTATAACCCAAGACGCTTGGGTTATCAAACACAGCAATTCATGGGAATCCCAAAGCGGGATTTAAATTTGCCTCCGCGTTCCAAAAGTCCGCTCACGTCCTGCTAAACTGACACCGATGGATTTTCATTTTGAAATTTTGAAAACCGATCCGACCGGCGCGCGGCTCGGGCGGCTGACGACGCCGCA
>PMOP01000130.1 GCA_003161495.1 Acidobacteriota bacterium
GCGCGCGGCTTTGCGCTCACCGCCGATGACCAGCCCGGCTTCTGGGAAGAGAACGGCTACCACATGTACGGCGATCCGTGGAAAGAGCAGAGGTTTGATACGGATTAGTAGAACGGGCTTCAGCCTGTTTTCTTTTGACTTTAAATTTAAATTTTAGAAAATCGAAAGCAGACAGGCTGAAGCCCGCCCTACTTGCTTTTTCCATGCGCTGCAGGCTCGCCAATCAGCTTCTGATACTCGGCCTCTTCTGACGGCACGCAAAACTGCTCCTCGAAATCCTGTTGCGGGATCCATTTGAAATTCGCTTTCGTGATCACGAAAGGCTTGGTATATGCCTTCGGGTCGTCAATCGTGATGGTCACTTCCAACGTATTGTGATTCACCCGTGTGTAGCGTTCCTGCACGCGCAGATCGACGCTATGCGGATGCCCGGCGTTGTCGAGCCAGCTCCTATCGTCGCTGCCAACCGTATCCACGACGAACGTGTAATCTCCCTCCCATCGTCCAACTGAGTATCCGTACCACCTCGGATCGGGCGCGTCGGCGGAATTTCCGCCTACATTTTTGGGAAGCTCCCGGCCGTCCGTCCAGATTTCGCGCCAAGCCCGATTGAATTGAAACATCTCGATCACCCTGCCGGGCATTTGCGTGAACGCGATTCCTCTGGTCATGAACAGCATGCTTCGTGGAAATCCGAGCGGGTCGCAGCTCTTGATCGGGTCGTTGGAATCCGCGACAGGGACTTCTCCGTTGGTTTTGTGCAGGTGGAATTGTTCCAGCCCCCAGGGCGTCATCGTGGGCACATCGTTGAGCTTCGCGGCAACCATCCCTGCCCAAAAACCGGTCAGATCTTTGCGCGGCGCAGCGCCCCCGGCTCCCGTGTCGCCCAGCTTCTGATACAAATCTTCGGGTCCGCCATAATTTGGCTTGGGAGAATTCTGGGCGAACGCATAAGACGAGACGAGCAGCGCTCCTGCCAGACTAATGACGCACCCCATGCACGAAATTCGCATTTTCAGCTCCGATAAATCACAAAGTAAAAATCTCTCCGTAAACGATCGAGTCTGCAAAACGGCCAAGCTTCAGTAGCGTGATACTTCTCCCCGGTCTCCCCGCGGACTATCCTTGAGCGTCGTGCCGTCGGCAAGCACGATCTTTTCAACACGCCCGACATTGCTTTCAAACTTGGACAGATAAAGATGAACGGTGACGACGTCGCCGGCCCGTACCGAATATTTATTCCAGCCCATAAGCCGAACCGCCGATGGGCTCCCCGCTTCGCCGGCCCAATGGAAAACGTTGCCTTTCTCGTCTCGCACATCGAACAGGAGCATGGCATGAGGATTGGCCCACAGAAATTTCGTCACCGTGGCTTGTTTCAACACAATCACTTTGTCCGCTTTGTAAGACGCGCTTCCGTGATGCGCGAACAATGATCCGCAAAACACTGGAAGAGCAGCGAGCAAGGCCAAAGAGATGAGCAGCTTACTTTTCAATCGGACCGCCCTGACCGAAGTTTTCTTTACTGCTCTTTTTTCTCTCCGCCAAGCTGACTATCCCTGAGCGTCGTGCCATCGGAAAACACCACTTTATTGAGGCGGCCGACCGGATTTCCGGATTTGGCTGGAAAAATGTAAACGGTGATTACGTCGCCGGGCTTCAGCGAATTCCTATTCCAGCCGAGAAGGCTGATCGCCGAAGGGCTGCCTGCTTCGCCGGCCCAATGCGTGACGTTGCCGTTGTCTTCCTTCGCGTCAAACAATACGATCGAATGTGGATTGGCCCACACGAATTTTGTTACCGTGGCATCTTTCAAGACAACAAGTTTGTCCACGTAGGCTGCGGCACCGTGATGCGCGAACAGCGGGCCGCAAACGGCCAAACCACCAATAAGCAACGCAAAGAACTTTAGCTGCTTATTCTTCATTCGGCACCTCATGGACTGCCGTTTGCGATTTGACGGATTTGATCCGGAGGATATGACAGCGAGCTTTTACTGTCAATCAACTGGATGTTTAGTAGCACAGGCACTCTTGCCTGTGCGGTTTTCGTGATCGTAGTTGCGCCACCCTGTGTGCGCGGCCCATAAAACCGCACAGACAAGAGTGTCTGTGCTACTTCACGTTTTTGCGAATCCAGTCATCGATGAATTTGATGACCACGTCGCTGTTCCTGTCGAGGAACATTTCGTGCATGTTGCCGTGGATGCCCACGTCTTCGAGGCGCACAAATTCGTCTTTCACTCCCGCTTGATTCAGCCACTTGGGAATGCACACATCGAACACACGGTGATATGTCCCCTCGGCGGAGATGGACAGGATGCGCATGTTTGCGAGGCTCACCAGCTTGTGCACGGGTTCCTTTTGCATATAGCAGGGAACTTCATCGGGGCGCTCCGATTTTTCTTCGATGTACGTTTTCAAATCGTCTGGGCTGTTGACCGGCGGATCGTAATGCATCGGCATGTTGGTGATGCCCCAGGCGTTTCCAATTTTTCCGGTGTACTTCACTTTGGCGGTATCGACGACGCCAATCTGCGGCCCGCCGGGCTCGATCGCCACCATGCCTGCCACGAGCTTGGGGCGCTGGTCGGCGACGTTAAAGCCGATGCCGCCTCCTTGCGAATGAGTGATCAAAATGACCGGGCTTCCGATTTGATCGAGCAGCGCGACGCCCGCCGGCACGGCGAGTTCCGCCTGGGCGGAGACGAACTGCATCTGGCCCTTGATGAAATTATCGAAGACCGGATCGCCAATCGTGCCCTTTTTCGGCGAGTCGCTCGGCCACTGCGTGTACAGATTTTTTCGCGGGAATTCCCCGCCCGATAGCACGGGACCTGTCCAGATCTGCTCCAGCTCGAGAGCGGTGCGCAGGCCTAATTTTCCATCCATGTCCGGAACGTAGGGCGAGCGCCCGCGTGCCGGATAATCCACCATGTAAACGACGTAGCCTTGGTTAATCAGATAGTAAGCCCA
>PMOP01000372.1 GCA_003161495.1 Acidobacteriota bacterium
GACGTTCTTGGGACAGTATTGATCTCAAATCTCAAATCTATTCCTCCTCCATTGGCCATTATTTTCGTTTCCCCGCTCCCTGCCACCTCCGCGCCTCTCTCCTTTCCCTTTTCCCTTCCGTCGCAAATCATCTATTCTCTCTGCTGTGGATCGCGCGAACATTGTCATCATCGGCGGCGGCGTAGTGGGTTGCGCAGTGGCTCGCGCGGTTTCCGAACGGTGGAGCGACGTATTTCTTGTCGAGCTAATGCCCAGGCTCGGCATGGGAGCGAGCACGCGCAACAGCGGCGTGATCCATTCGGGCATCTACTATCCGCCGGGCTCGCTGAAGGCGCGGCTGTGCGTTGCGGGCAACCGGATGCTGCACGAATTTTGCGCCGAGCACAATGTGCCGCACCGGAATTGCGGCAAACTCGTGGTGGCTCACGACACGAAACAGGAAGCGGATCTCGAACACCTGGCCGAAAACGGCCGCGCCAACGGCGTCGAGGGTTTGCGCATCGTGGACCGCGCCGCGGTGCGCGCCCGCGAACCCCACATCGAAGCGGCCGCCGCGCTGGAAGTGCCCTCCACCGGCATCGTCTCCGCCGAAGATCTGATTAAAACGCTCGCGCGCATGGCCACGGATCACGGAGCGAGCCTGTTGACGCGCGCGCGCGTCGTGCGGCTTGATCCGCGCGCGGATTCCGTTGCCGTAACGCTAGTCGAGGGAGACGCCGGCGATGGCGCGCAACCTTCCGAGGAAACCATCGAAGCCCGCTGCGTGATCAATTGCGCGGGCCTCTATGCGGATGAAATCGCCGCGATGCTTGGAAACCACAGCTACCGCATCTATCCCGTGCGAGGCGAATATTGCGAGCTGGTGCGCGCCAAATCGTATCTCATCAACAATCTTGTTTATCCGTTGCCTCATGCCGACGGCCTCAGCCTCGGCGTTCACCTGACGCGCACGCTTTGGGGCACGGTGCTTGTCGGTCCCACTGCCGATTACGTCGCGGAGAAAAACGACTACGAGCGAAACCGCTTGCCCGTCGAGGAATTCATGCGCCGCGCAAAATCCATGCTGCCCGAAATCGAAGCCGCGGATTTGCAGCTGGCCTACTCGGGAATTCGCGCCAAGCTCGTGCCGCCCGGCCACGCGGGCATTGCCGATTTCGTGATCACGCGCGACGCGAATGTGCCCCGCGCCATCCAGCTGATCGGCATCGAATCGCCGGGGCTGACATCGAGCCTGGCTATCGCCGAGCAAGTGGTTTCGCTGGCGGCGGAAATCCTCACGTAGCGCCGGCGTCCCGCCGGCTCCGCGTTTTTTTTTCAGACTCGAAAATTGCCGGCAAGATGCCGGCGCTACTCGGCCAAATCCGTCTTCACCACGAAATGATACAGCCACAGCAGCAGCGTCGTGCCGATCCCGATTCCCGTGATGGCCCACCACACTTGCGCAGGTCGCTGCACGACTTCGCCGTAGTGATGCATCAGCCGTCCGCCCAGCCAGCCACCAACGAGCGAGCCGATTCCGATGGGCACGAACGCGAAGCCCATGTAAGTTCCTTGCTGGCCCGGCGGCGCCAGGCGCGAGACGTATTCGTAATACCGCGGCGAAAGAACAATTTCGCCGAGCGCCACCACGAAAATGGACAGCACGACGCCCCACACAGTGGGATGCGACGCGACAATGAGCCAGCCGAGCGCGGTGATCAGCGTCCCGATGGTGATGGCCCGGAAGGCGGGAATTTTTTGCGTCAAGTAGGTGGCGAGAAACTGCAGGCAAATGACGGTCGCGGCGTCCGTGATCAAAATCAATTCCACGTCCGCGTGCGGATCGATGTACGCGTGAATATAAATCGGCAGCACGATGTATTGCTGCCAGAAGACAATCCAGTAGCCGGAAAAAATCAGTAAGAAGAGCATGAAACGCGGATTCGTCATCACCGTAAATAAATTGCGCGCCGTTTCGGCGAGGCTGCCCGTTTGCATTTCGCCGGAGCGGCGCGGCTCCTTGAAAAACAGGAGCACGGCAAAAAACATCAGCAGGACGCTCAGCGCGGAAACGCGGAACACGTTTTCGACTCCCAAATGCCGGTGCGCCCACGATGCAATGTACGGCCCGGCCGCTCCGCCGATATTCACGAGAGTGTAGTAAATCGAATACCCGATCGAGCGCACATTTTCGCGCGACGCGCGCGCCGTAGTTCCCACGACGCTCGGCTTGACCATCGAAATGCCGAGCGCCGGCAGAACCAGAACGAAGGCCACGAGCCACAAAAGTGGCACCGCGTTTCGCACCGGCGCCATCCACGCCGCTCCGAGCGACCCGAGAAGGAAATACGCGCATGCGAGAATGAGGTAAGCTGCAGAAAGGGCGCGCCGAAAACCCAGCCGGTCCGCGACGGCTCCTCCCAGAATCGCCAGAAACCACACCATTCCGCCGAACAGGCCGGTGAGCGAACCGGTTTGCTCGACGGGAATATTCAGCGATTCGTGCAGGTAATTGGCAAGCGAGGAAAACGCGCCGTAGTAAGCCAGCCGCTCGAAAATTTCGCTGACGTTCGCCACCCAGAACGCGGGCTCGAACCCATCGCGGATTTCCTTTAGACGCTTGCTGAAAATCAACCGTATCTCCTATTCCGCCAGACGCGCAATGCGAAGCAATCGAGATCGGCGCGATTGTAGCGGAAGCGCGATTCACGCGCCACAATAGCAACGCCTGCAAAAGTACTCAGCACTGTCCATACGTTCCAACGATTGATTAGTGTAGCGTTACAGGCTACACTAAGGTTGTGAAGATACGGAACTTTGTCCATAAAGGCCTCAAGCGCTTTTATGAGGAGGGCGATCCGAAAGGAGTACCGCCTGCCGGCGTGGACAAACTGCGAAAAATGATTGTGTATTTGGAAGCGATGCAGGAGGCGGCCGAACTTCGCAATGTACCGGTGTGGAAGGCGCTTCTCTTGACCGGTACCCGGAAAGGCACATGGAGCCTGCACGTTACTCGAAACTGGCGACTGACTTTCTGGATCGACAATGCTAAGCGCGAAATCTGTGACATGAATTTTGAGGATTATCACTAAAACTGAGGAGAATGAAGCTATGCCTATGTTCAATCCACCCCACCCGGGGGACTTGATCTGGACCGAAATCATAGAACCTCTTGGACTGTCGGTGACGGCTGCCGCTAAAGTTCTGCGCGTTTCCCGGCCAGCGCTATCGAGTCTTTTGAATGGCAAGGCCGACTTATCCGGAGATATGGCCTTGAGGATCGAAAAAGCATTCGGTCCGAAAATGGACACGCTGATGCGCATGCAGTCTGCCTATGACATTGCGCGCACCCGCAGGCGCGAGGGCAGAATCCGAGTCCGTCGCTATCGTGGAACGGAAGTCGCGGCTTGAAAATCTATGTCGCCTCGAAAACCCATTTATTGCTGGATTGAAAACCGGCGGAGCATCGCTATCACTGCTGCGACGTTGTAAAGAACGAATCCGGCAATGACGGAAACGATGGGGCCGGTCGGGAGTTGTGGCGGAAAATCAAAATTCGCTCGCATGGCTAGGCCCATCGCGAACACCTCGACAAGCAGCAAAGCGCATCCATACCAGGCAAAGAAACTTTCAAAATAACAGAATGTTTCAGCGCGGCGCTCGGGGGCGAGCCAGTATTCCTTGATCGGTAGTCTGAGCTTGGCGTCTGGCTTGTTGGAAATCCGATGCGATACCCAGAATTCCACGACAAGAGCTGGCAGAAGCATGACGCCGTAGGTAATGAAGAATTGCGGCTTTGTCATCCACCCGTTCGGCATTCCGGAAGCTGAAAAGTGCGATGCCAGTCGATTGGGGAGTAGAGAATAATCATGAACACACTCCGCGATCCCCGCCAGAATAATCGCGAAAAATAGGCCTCTCGGTATGTTTCTGGCGGACATTGTCGGACACTGCAAAAAATAGTAGCGGCCAGGCCTCACCGGTTCAAGGGAAGTTGTCGGCAAGTGTAGCCAAACGGAACCCGTTGGCCTTAGCTCGCCGCTTATGTAATGCTATAGCGCTTCGCATCCGGTCGGATCGTGACGGGAGTCGACGAAGAGATTGAGGTTGACTGACTTACTGCCAATGACTGAAAAACAGATTCCGGGATTTTGCCCATGGTGACGCTTCGCTCGATCCAGGAAGCGCGGGAACGTATTCGGGGCTCGATTGTGCTCACGCCCTTTGTGCACTCCGAGAAATTTTCGCAGCAGACGGGGAACTCGATTTTCCTGAAGCTCGAAAATTTGCAGATGACCGGGGCGTTCAAGGAACGCGGCGCGCTGAACAAAATTCTGCTGCTCTCCGGGGAGGAGAGGCGGCGCGGGGTGATCGCGGCTTCGGCGGGAAATCACGCGCAGGCGGTGGCGTATCACGCGACCAAGCGCGGCATCCAGGCGCAGATCTGCATGCCGTTGACGACGCCGCTCGTAAAAGTCTCCGCCACGCGCGGCTACGGCGCGGAAGTCATTCTGGCCGGCGCGAATTACGAGGAGGCGTGCGAAGAAGCCGTTCGCCGCTGCAAGCAATTCGGCCTCACCTTTATTCATCCGTTTGACGACGAGGCGGTGATCGCGGGCCAGGGAACGCTGGGCCTGGAAATGCTGGAGCAGCATGGCGATCTCGATGCGCTCGTCATTCCCGTGGGTGGCGGCGGCCTGATTGCGGGCGTGGCCTGCGCGGTGAAGGAAACCCATCCAAAAATTAAAGTGATCGGCGTGCAATCCTCGAGGCTGGCTTCGATGAAGGCGGCGCTTGACAAAAATGAGATCGTGACGTTGCCTGCGAACAAAACCATCGCGGACGGAATCGCCGTGCGCTCGGCGGGCGCGCTGACGTTTCCACTCGTCCAGAAATATGTGGACGAAATCGTGACCGTCGATGAGGAAGA
>PMOP01000484.1 GCA_003161495.1 Acidobacteriota bacterium
ACGTTCCCGATTTTTGCCGAGCCCATCCCTGAATTTCAGGGGCATGCCGCGCTCAAGACTCGTGACTTGCTGATCGTGCCGTCGGAAGCGGCGCGAGGCGATCACTGCTCGCCAGGCCCCAATGGAGATCGCGCGGGGCCGCACCTGGCATTCATGGTGGACATCACGAATGAAGCCACGCCGTGGCCCATCTCGACGTTTCACGTGCCGGAAAATCCGGGGGATTATTGCGGCAGGGGAGGGCGCTTCGGGGCGCATGCGGTCGCCGAATCCTTTTATCCTCCCTATTACGGAAAAATTGCGATTTTTTCCTGGTTCAACGCAGGGACTCGAGTTTTCGATATTCGCGATCCCTTTGCCGTGCAGGAGGTCGCTTATTTCATTCCCGCGCCGAATAAAAACACGATGGCTTTTTGCCCGGAGGATGGAATCAGCCATCCCGCCGGCGATCCCAAAATCACCGCTGCCTGCCAGAAAGTAATTGAAACGAACAACGTTGAGGTGGACGATCGCGGCCTGATCTACAGCGCGGACCGCGCG
Organism: Acidobacteriota bacterium; assembly: GCA_003161495.1. Taxonomy (GTDB): domain Bacteria; phylum Acidobacteriota; class Terriglobia; order Acidiferrales; family UBA7541; genus Palsa-360. The sequence continues at coordinate 541 of PMOP01000484.1, forward strand.
GGAAGCGGATTGCACATCATGCGGCTTACCGGGCACGCGAAGGAAATTGTTCCGGGGGCGAAATAAAAAGTAGCACAGCCACTCCTGGCTGTGCGGGTTTCGGAACTTTTATGACATCTGGGTGTAGCCGCAATTATCAAAACCGCACAGCCAAGAGTGGCTGTGCTACATGTCGGCCTGCGTTTGTTGTCCCTTGCGAGGTGGTTTGCTAGCAAGGCTTGTTTTGCCTATCGCGCGACTTCATAATAGGGATAGCTGCCATGTTCAGAATGAACGCAAAACGATTCGTCGTGCTCGCTGTCGCCGGGCTAGGTTTGCTTTTGGCAGCGCGCACATTTCTTCCACGGGCCTCCGCTGCCGCGCCCAGGCCAGTCGCAGATGGCGCGAACCAGCCAGTGATCCGCTTTGTGAAAAATCCTGAAATGGCGCCGGCGTTGCAAGCCGTGGACATTCTCGGAAAACCGGTCAACAAGGACAACTGGGCCGGCAAAGTCGTGCTGGTGAATTTTTGGGCGACCTGGTGCCCGCCCTGCCGCGAGGAAATTCCCGAGCTGCTGGAGCTTAAAAAAGAATTCAAGGACCAGTTGGAGATCGTCGGCATTTCCGAGGACGACGACCCGCCGGCGAACGTGTTGAAATTCGCGCAGCAGAAGGGAATGACCTATCCCATTGTGATGGCCACGCAAGAATTGATCGACGCCTACGGCGGCGTTCCGGCGTTGCCCACGTCGTTCCTGATCGATACGCAGGGCAGGGTGGTGCAGAAGCATAGCGGGCTGTATCCGATCAAGTCGTACGACCTCGAAATTCGATCGCTGCTGGGTCTGCCGACGGATGCGCGCGTGGAGACGTTCCTGGATCAAGGGCAAGTCTTTCTGAAAAATGCGGCGAATGCGACCGAATTGCCCGGAGTAAGTTTCAAGGGTTTGACGGCTGAGCAGAAGAAGCAGGCCCTTCACCGGTTAAACGCGGAAAGCTGCACGTGCGGATGCAACCTGACGCTATCGCAATGCCGGGTGAACGACACCGGGTGTCCAGTCAGCGGCAAGCTTGCGGCGCAGGTCGTGAAGGAAGTCGTGAGGGGCGCGAAGCCGGCGCAAGCGCCGCCCGCCAAAGGGACGAGTTCAATCTCGCAGTAGGTTTACGTAGGACGGGCTTCAGCCTGTCGCGTTTGAATTCTTCTAACTATTTCAAAATTGAAAAGCGACAGGCTGAAGCCCGTCCTACTGGAGGCACAATCCCATGTTTTCAAGCGGACCCAGTTGCAATTCATCGAGTGAGGTTGTGGCCCTTCCGGATCCCGCGGCGGACAACCCGCTCGCCGCGGCAAAGGGGCGGGAGACGGCTGTCGTCGCGGGCGGCTGCTTCTGGGGAATTCAGGCGGTGTTTGAACGCTTGAAGGGCGTCGTTCGCGCCACTTCCGGATATTCGGGAGGTGCGGCAAACACGGCGACGTATGAAAAAGTGTGTTCGGGCCGCACGGGCCACGCGGAGGCTGTTGAAATTATTTTCGATCCGTCGCAGATTTCGTTCGGGCAGATCCTGAAAGTGTTCTTTTCCGTGGCGCACGATCCGACGCAGCTTAACCGGCAGGGACCCGATCGCGGCACGCAATATCGTTCCGCGATATTTTACACTTCGGAAGACCAGAAGCGCATCAGCGAGGCTTACGTGAAGCAGCTGGATTCGGCCAAAGTATTCCGGGAGCCGATTGTCACGCAGATTGTTCCGCTCGAAGCTTTTTATCCCGCCGAGGATTATCACCAGGGATATATGGATCTGCATCCCGAGAACATGTACATCGTGATCAACGATTATCCCAAGGTGGAAAATCTGCGCAAGCATTATCCCTCGATGTTTGTGGAGAAGAAATAAGGGAAACTAAGGAAATTGAGGAAATTAAGGAAATTAAGGAACGGCTATATTTAGCAGCGCCCGGCGCCGCGGCGGCTATCTAAGTTTGTCGAGATTGTATTTCGTTTCCAATGACTGTCCGAAGGGGAGCATAACCTTGACCGTCGCCTTGCCCGGCGCGAATTGCTCGGCGTCGAATTGCAAAACGATTTCCCGCGTGTAGGCGAAGCAATTGGAATAAGTTGCATTGTTTTGCCAGGAGGTGGGATCGCACAGTAGTGTGCTGGTTACCTTCCGCGGTTCGATCGTGTTCAATTGGTTGACGGCAACCTTGAAACTATCCGCGGGCGGGGTAGGACCGGAATAGCCTGTTCTGAGCGAAGCCAGGACTCGCACAATAACCAGTCCTGGCTTCGCCTGGTAATCCGTCTGGGCTTGAAACTTGGAATACTGCGTCGTCCCCAGGGATCGCAATACGATCTGCTCGTACGGCGTCCGGAATTCCACGGATGATACAAACACAATTGGGTTATCGGACGGGTATTTGAAATCGTGCTCGTACTGGTTTAGAAAATCCGTGAGCTCTTCGTGGTTGGATGTTTGGCCGAGAGAATACGCATCTTGAACTTCTTCCGACTGAAGCGCGGGGCTGAACGCCAGCGCTTTCAGCGATAAGAGAGCGCAAAAGGCGAGCGCAAATGCCTGAATTCGCGCCATTCTGGCCAGCAGTGAAGAGAATCCTAAACTTCTACGCGGCTTCATTACTTCTAAGTATACCGCAAAATCGGGAAGTCAAAATCCCCATCCTTGTCCGCCGTGGCAGACAGGGATGGGGCACGGGGCTTTCCCGACGGCTCGCGTGCTCACGATCGATTCGGCCTCGGCGTTCCCAGTTAGAAATTAAATCCGACGCCGAAGGAAACGATGGGAAAGAAACGGTAGGGATTGATGTCGTTCTTGATTTTTAGTTGCTGGGCCTGAATGTTCGCTTGCACCGTCGAATCGCTGGCGATGGGGCGGCAGATGGTTCCCGTGGTGTCGCAGACATTTCCCGTGAAGTTCAGCGCCACACGGGCCGAGCCCTGGTAGGCTCCGCCTACTTCAAAAAGAAAGCTGTAGTGCCGCCCGTTCCTCGGAATCAGGTTGCCGACGCCGACCATGATCGAGGGCGCGACTTTTACGAAATCGAGCGTGCCCGTTCCGGCGACCGGTGCGTTAGGATCGCTTTCGTAGGTCGTGCCGCCCAGGCTGAAGTTTTGTCCGCCGGGGACGGCTGCCGTCGCAGTCACCGAGTTGCCGTTGTAGAAGAGGACGCCGGGGCTGACGTGAAAACCGCCGAAAGGGAACCAGTCCAGGGACGCTTGACCGGATTGGAAGCGCAAATTTCCATCGTAATTAATTCCATTATTCGTAATGCCACGGCTGTACCGGAACATGTTGAACCCCGCGCGCACGTTTAATTTGCCCGCCAGCGGAACGGCCGTTTCGATCCCCACGCCCAGCGTTGAAATTTTTACTCCGATGCCGACATGAGAGGAACTTTTCTTCGCAGGGCCTTCAGGGGCCGGGGCCGGATCTGCCGGGGCGGAATTTTCCGCAGCGTCGCTGGCCGCAATATCCGGTTGGGAATCGGGTAGAACCACCGAATCCGGCGAAACATAGGCCAGGAAAACCCGACCAGAATGATTCTCCGCAACAGTCATTTGCTCGCCACTCGGAGCAAACCCCAAATCTGATTGGCCGAAACAGGCCGCACACCATCCCGCGGTTACGAAAAACGCCAACGGCAACGCCAAAAGCGCAGTCTTAGCCCTCATAATATTCTCCTGTGTATTAGTTCAAGCAGCGCGTTTGAGAGGAAATCCGCAGCGAAAACGTCGCTACAATCACCTTATCTTTGGGGCCCGGGAGTGTCAATTTCAGATGCCGGCGCGTGTGCCTGAACGATACGAGTGTGATTTTAGACAAGGTTTTAAGACGCGATGAAAGGATGGCGGAGTCCGTGCCACAAAAAAACGGAGGCCGTTGTCCACGGCCTCCGTTTACCAAATGTTCAATGGTTAACTAGTTCGCCAGAGGGTCCGGGCGCAACTGGAACTTGACGGCCTTGCTGGTTGTACCCTTGCCGCCTTCGATGTGCCACGGAGCGCGCGTGGCGTACGTCGACCAGATGCCCTTGCCCTTCCAGCCGGCCTTGGGATCGTCGATGCGGCCGTCCATGCTCTTGGCGAAGAAGCCCATCGGGTAGGGAACGCGCATGACCACCCACTTGCCCGTCTGCGGATCGAGGGCTTCGAGCGCGTCCATGTCGTTCGCGGTGACGATTGGAGTATTCTTGCCCATTCCGAACGTGTCGAATTGATCGACCCAGTTGTAATAGTTCGTGTCGGCGCTGCCGTAGTCCGTGGTGCCCTGGAAGCTTGGGCCGGGCGTGCGGTACAGAGTCCAGCCTTCAGGGCAGTGCTGGCCGGTGGCCGTGGGGCCGTTGAGCGGGCCCTTGCATTTGCGGCGGTCAAAGCTGGCAAAGTGTCCGCTGGCGAGCACGGTCCAAACCACACCGTCGCGAGTGATGTCCATTCCGCGCGGTGAAAAGCCCTGCACGGGGGCTTTCGGATTGTTCCACGGCACTTCGTAGATTTCCGCGAGCGAAGTGCGCGCCGGGTCCGAGCCGGGATTCAAGCGGACGAGGGCGCCGGGGAATCCGAGCACTGTGCCCCAGATCGAGCCGTCAGCGGGGCTCGGGCTGACGCCGTAGAAGCCCACCTTGATGCGCATATCTTTGGTGGGATCCATCGGCTGTCCTGCTTCTGTGTATTCGTCCCTCTTGCCGTTTCCGTTCGTGTCCAGAATGAACGGCGTCCAGCCCTGCGATTTCTCGGCGTCGTGTGTCTCATCCCACATTTTGATGTTCAGCCAGCCGACATTGTCGCCGCCGGGATTGCTGAACCAAAGTGTGCTGTTGGCGTCTTCGGCGAACATCAGGTGTTGCGTGCTGGTGCACAGATCGATGAGTTCCCACTTTCCGGTCTTGGGATCGTAAACGTTAGTCTGCCGCGAGCTGTTCTTCAGTGGAAGAACCTCTGCGGACTCGAGGCTGGAACCTTTTTGGCAGTAGGCAGGATTATCGCGGTCGCGCGTAGCCGCCGCGGTCCAGATTCGGCCCTTGGAATCCATCATCAAGCTATGCGCCGTGGCGTGAGAGATGGCGACCGGCTCATTGCCCCAGTACGGCGAAGGCTCGAGCACTTCTTCCGGCTCGGCCATCGGTGTGCCTGGCTTGTATGGTATCGCAATCTGGCTGAACGAGTTCTTGGACGGATCGAGGACGGTGATGAAGTCCGAGCTGTCTTCGTGAACCCCGTAAACAAGTCCGTTGGGATTTGAATTCACATTGCGGCGATCGACGGAAATTTCATCATGGAAATATTCTTTAGGAGTGGCCCAGTCCCACTGCGTGATCACGACGTTGCGCTCCATGCCTTGCGGGCGCGGAGGAACCGGCGGCAATTCGCCGGCCTTGATGCGATCGGTCCAGTCGCCGTATTCGGCGAGGGCGCGCTTGCGGCCCATGCGTGTCGCCACGGCGCTCATCATGCTGCCAACTTGCGCGGACTGGATGCGGCGATCCCATGCGGCTGCGGAAGTATCAAACGCGCCGAGAGTGGAAGGAATCGTGCGCGTGGCTTTGTCGCCTAGCTGGTGGCAGGCTTCGCAGCCGTCGGTCTTCACCATCTCCACCCAATTTCCCTGATCCTTGATGCGCTCGGAAATTCCGTTTCCTTTTTCACCGGTGCCGGGGAAATCGCTCTTCGGCGGAATGTGCAGCATGGAATACCAGTACGCGGCGGGATAATATTGCGCGGCTTCGTGCGCATCCGGCGCGAGCACGGCGGTCAAGTTGAGCATTTTTCCGGGCGCGGCTTTTACTTTCGGAGAATCCACGAGGCCGTAGCCGCGCACCCAGACGTCGTAATTCGCTTTCGGAAGTTCAGGAATCACGTAGCGGCCCTGATCGTCGGTGACGACAATCTTGCGGTACCCGGTGGGCAGGTCTTTTGTTTCCGCGATGACCCACACGCCCGCTTCCGGGCCCTTCGAGCTTGTTACCAAGCCGCCAATATCGTCGGAGACGATTTTAATTTCCGCGGCGGGTTTTCCGGCCGTGCGACCGGTGCGTGCGATTCCCAATACTGCGGCGAAACCGATCGCCACGATTCCGAGGTACGACATTTTCTTGTTCATGACGGCTGATCTCCTTCGGCGGCTGGGCCAAGGCCAGGGCATCCTCAATCGAAGATTGGGATGTGGAACGACAACATAATCTCAGGCCGTAAGAAATCCTATGCCGGACCCAAACCATTGTCAATCGGTGGTTTGCAAAGGGTTTGCGTGGAATAAGGCATGCAAAAAAGAAATTTATTGATTAAGTTCCAATCCGAACGACCCTGCGCGAAAAAACGTCAGCAATCGTAAAATACATAGCGCACACCTCGCAAAATGACCAGCCGCCCGCTTTTACAACATTCTCCTTGCAAATCCTCCGCGAAATTACATAATAATCCCGATTCTGGCGCGCAAGACTGCCCAGTTATGCAATGCACTCATTGCCAGGCCGAGAACCCACCCACGGCCGCCAGCTGTGCGAAATGCAGCACCCCCTTGCCGTGGAGCGAGTTAACGATCGGCGCGGCCGGTTCCGAAGTCACACTTCCCCCAGGAGCTTCTCCGCAGGCCACTTCCGCGTGGTCGATCGCCGTCACAAACCCGCATCAGGCTATGTACGGACAGGGTGAAGAGCTGGTCGGAACCATGCTCGCGGAACGGTACGAAATTCTGGAATTGCTGGGCCAGGGAGGAATGGGCGCCGTTTATAAAGCGCGCGACACGGAGCTGGAGCGCCTCGTTGCCCTGAAACTGATCCGCCCTGAACTTGCCAGCAATCCGGAAATTCTCCGGCGATTCAAACAGGAGCTGATCCTGGCTCGCGAAGTTACCCACCGCAACGTCATTCGTATTTTCGATCTGGGACAGGCCAAGGGATTCAAGTTCATCACCATGGAATTCGTGGAAGGGCACGATCTTCGCGCCGCGCTCCGCGAAAAAACAAAACTTTCGCCGGAGGAAGCGGTACAGATTGTCGCGCAGATTTGCCGCGCGCTGGAATCCGCGCACACGGCCGGCGTGGTCCACCGCGATCTGAAACCTCAGAACATCATGCTCGACGCGAAGGGCCGCGTTTTCGTGATGGATTTTGGCATCGCGCATTCCCTCGAGACGCCGGGCATGACGCAGACGGGCGCGCTGATGGGCACGCCCGAATATATGTCGCCCGAACAGGCCAGAGGATTCAAGGTCGACGAGCGCTCGGATTTATTTTCACTAGGAATAATTTTTTATGAATTGCTGACCGGGATTTCTCCCTACAAAGCGGACACGGCTCTGGCTACTCTTTTGAAGCGCACACAGGAGCGGCCCCAGCCTCCCTCCGAAATCGATTCCGCGATTCCAAAGGCGATCAGCGATGTGGTGATGAAGTGCCTGGAAATCGACCGCGATCATCGTTACTCGACAGCAAGAGAGATTCTCGAGGATCTTGGACATGAGAGGCCAACGAGCATACGCACTATCGCGCCGACGATCTCTGCGGCCGTCGCGGCTCCCAAATCCGCGGAGGGCTCGCCTTTCCAGCGGTATCGAATGTGGATTGCTGGAATCGCCGCCATTATTTTGCTCGCAGCAGCAGGAATTGTTTTCCGCCGCAACATTTTTTCCGGCTCCGCCGCGAACGCGGGCGCGCCGTTGGCGCAAGCTTCTCTCGCGATTCTTCCGTTCCGAAACGCGTCAGGCGATGCATCGCTCGATTGGCTGGGCCCGAGCCTCGCGGATATGCTCACCACCGATGTGGGCCAGTCCGCGCACCTGCGCACCATTCCTCCCGATCGTTTGCATCAGGTGCTTTCGGACCTGCGGATTTCTCCGGGAACCCCTATCGATCAGACGATGGTAGGCCGCATCGCGGAATTCACCAGCGCCGACACGGTTGTTTGGGGGCAATACGCGAAATTCGGCGAACAGATTCGGCTGGACGCCACGCTGCTCGATCTGAAAACCAACCGCCGCGAGCCGCTCGAAATTGAAGCGGCCAATGAGAAGGAAATTCCGGGAACGGTGGACGGCCTTGCCGAACTCATTCGCAAAAATCTTGCCGTTTCTCCCGACGTGCTGAAAGAGTTGAAGGCCAGCTCCTTCCAACCGTCTTCCAAATCCGTGCCCGCGCTTCGCGATTACAATCAAGGTGTGCAGTTCCTGCGCGATGGAAAGAACCTCGAGGCCGTTCCCATGTTCCAGGCCGCTGTCAAAGAAGACCCGCAATTCGCCATCGCGTTCTCCCGCCTTGCGGAAACCGATTCCGCGCTGGGACTGGACTCCGATGCGGAACAGTTTTCTCGCAAGGCACTGGACCTGGACCAGCAACTGCCTCTCGCGGAAAAATATCTGATCGAAGCCAATCACGCCCGCATCATGAAAGACAATGAAAAGGCAATCGCGGCTTATGAAAACCTCGCGAAGACCTCTCCCGGCAATGCGGATGTGGAATACGCTCTCGGCAGCCTCTATGAAAACACAGGCAGCCTCGACAAAGCTCACACCCAATTCGCCGCCATCCTGCAGGCGGACCCTAAAAACATCAAAGCTTTGTGGCAACTGGGTGTTGTCGAATTCATGAAAGACAATCCGCAGGGCTCGCTCGATCCCTTGAACAGAGGTCTGAGCCTCGCCATTCAAGTCGACAACCAGGAGGACAAAGCTTTGCTGCTGCAGGCTTTGGGAATCTCCTACCGGCTGATGAATCAACCGGAAGACGCCATGCGCAATTATCAAGAGTCGATGGATATCAATCGCCGGCTCGGGCTCAAGCGGAATCTGGCCAACAATTTCGCGGAAATGGCGCTGGTGCAGAACACGCTTGGCAAACCGGACGCCGCTCTGTCCGATTACAACCAGGCGCTGCAAATTCTGAATGACATAGGAATGACCAAAGAGTTCGGAGACTCCCTGGTCGATCGAGGAGCGCTGTACCAGACTCTCGGCAATTACGAAAAGGCGCTGCAGGACTACAAGCAGGCGCTGCAGATTCAACGGGACAACGCCGATGAAAATTATCAGGCGGTATGCCTGAACAATATTGGCGGTGTATATCTGGCCGAAGGCGACACTGACAACGCGTTAACTTATCTTCAGCAGGCGCTGCAGTTGCGGGAGAAACTCAAGATCCAGGGCGATATCGCCGAGACCGTGTCAAAGCTAGGCGAAGTGTTCAGCAGGACCGGGCGCTACGACGAGGCGCTCGCATCTTTCATGCGCGCTCTGGACTTGTTGAGGAAAGACGGCAACGGCCGGGGCGCGGCTGCGGTATCGCGCCAAATCGGGCTTGTATTTCAGCAGCAAGGGCGCTTCGGCGCCGCCGTGAGTGCGATGCAAGATGCAGTGAATGGCTATCGCGCGGCGAGCGACCGCAGCGCCGAAATGGTTGGAGCCTTGAACGACCTTGCGGATGCCCTGGCGCAATCAGGGCGCGCAGACGAGGCTGCAAAACTGCAGGATGAAGCGCAGGCGATGGCGCGAGACATGAAGAACGAGAACCTTCACGCGCTGCTTCTTAACACGCAAGGCGATATACAGTTCTACCGAGGCGACTTCAAAGGAGCGGGGGAGCATTACGATCAGGCAGCGCGCGCGGCTTCCCATGGAGCGGACCGGGACCTGCAGATGATTTCAAAATTGAATCTGGCCGGCGTTGCGGTTGCCGATGGGCGCGCACCTTCCGCGGCTCGCGATTTACGGGCTCTCGCGCAACAGGCGGACAATCTGAATATGAAATACCTCGCGCTGGAAAGCTCGATTGAAATGGCGCAGGCCATGGTGGGCAGCAAGGATTATTCCCATGCGCTGCAAGAGCTGCAAGGTGAGCTGGGCAAAAGCGAGAAACTGGGCACGCGATACCAGACGGCTCGCATTCAGTTTTTGCTGGGCAACGCGCTCCGCCTCAGCGGAAACACTGCCGATGCCGCCGGGCACTATCGTGAGACTTTGAGTTTGCTGGACGATATGAAGAAAGAGCCCGGGGCCGAAAAATTGCTTCAGCGGCAAGATATAAAGGCCATGTACGACGAATCCACGCGCTCCTCGGATGGAAAGAAGAGCTAGCGTACAAACGCCGCGCCAAACAAAACACCCTTTTAATGAAGCGAGAAGGCAGAGTTACTCATCTCCGCCTCCCTCAAGCGGGACCGCCGCCGTTTATTTGGTCTGGAAGATCGAGTGGTGCAATATTCCGTCTCCCAGATTTAGAGCCAGGTCCAGGCATGCTCCCTCAGGAACGTTCACCTGCCAGGCGAACAGATAAAAGCCGCCCCCCAAACCCACTAATCCGGAATTGAATGCAGACTTTATCGTAAGCGAACTGGCAATCACATGTGTCGAACATACACCGCTGTTCGTCGCGGAGAGACTCACAGTACCCGTTCCGCCATTGGAAGGGGCAAGCTTCAGGCCGTTCACGACAACTTCGCTCCCCTTCTCAACCTGAAAAATAAGCGGGACGATGGTTCGTTCTTCAATTTTATTGATGAAGGGAGCGTTGGATACGGGTGCGAAAAACCCTTCGAACTCATAGCCGGCGGAATAGTTGGCTATCGCCGTACTCGAGTTTCCGGCCCTATCTGTTGCGGTCACCGAATACGTCTGTGGGCCGTTTGCGCCAGTGGGGACAGTGAATGTACTCGTTAACGGGCCGACGCTGAGTACACCGCCCAGGCCGCTGTATGTCCCGCAAGAGATCAAGCCAGAAGCCACGGCATGGGAAATGGGGTCGCCGCAATTGTAGGTTGCCGTGACCAAAGTTCCTGGAAGCGGGGAGGCGTTTGACAACGAAAGGCCCGTGACCGTTGGTGCTGTCAAATCCACGTTGAAAGGCGTTGTCTTGAACATGGCCCAGTTGTTGGCGCCGTTTAGCGGGTTGTAGACAAGCTCTTCCATATCAGCACAGTCGGTGGAAAAGTAATGCAGTTCCCAGGCGCCTTCTCCGGGGACCACTACGCTTCCTGTGTTGGTCGTAAATCCAGGAGGAAGCGTGCCAGGCGCCCATAGCAATGGAAATGAAGCGTTACCACAAGGGGCCTCCGGATGTCCGCTAGGCGGAATCGGATTGATAAGCGTCTGGTCACCTGCTATCGGGTACGTTGGATCGGGGGCCGCCCCCGGTGACTCAAAGCCAAACGTGACCATTTCGCCCGGAGCCGGCGTGAAATTGTTGATTGGAGATGTGTTGGGCGGGTTGATAAGTGGAGGCGGTGCGCTCGTAAACGACACGGGTACGGTGGTGCTCTTGCTCCAAAGGTGAATGGCGGGTGTCGTGTTCCATTCGCGCTCGCAGCAGCCCGCAATAAAGGTGGAGTTGGAATGCGTGATCATGGCGATGCCGCTGCAGCAATCCGTGAATGCCGTGGATTCGCTCTTCGGGCATAACTGGCCCTGTTCCGCGCCCTCCAATACACAATTTGCAGGCGACCAATTGTCGCTGCCCATGGCCATCGTGGGCGCAGAGCCAGCAGGTATATTCGGCTGCGAAGTGGATATTACATTTCGAAAAAACATGTTTCTCTGCGTGGATTGCGGACAGATATCGCCCGCGAAGGTGATGCCGTCGGTCGTGCACTGAATTGTGAGTTCCGGGCAGGAAGGGGAACCGCCTAGATCAAGCTGCCCGGGATCGACCAGGCAAGTTGTCTCAGCAAGTGCCGTGCCGGCAACCATTGCCAGGTAATTCGACGGACTTACGCCCTGGTCGGTAATTCTGGGAACAGGATTGTTCCCGAGAGTGATCGTGCCTGCGTTGAACGCGGTTGAATAGTCAAAATCAAAACCGATTTGCGTATTGAAATCGAAATTTTGGGCCAAGCTTGTATTTGTAATTGTGCCGCCAGTCAGAGAAATCAAAACCAGTTGGGCGGTGGCGAAGTCTGAAAACCCGTAGGTTCCGTCGGAGGTCAGGAAATTCACGTCGAAAGAAATCGTGTCTCCCGCAATTAGCTTAAAGGTTGGTGACTGCAAAGTGGTGCCAAGCGTGGGGTTTCCAAGACCCACACTCCCTGGAAGGCCATTCGTTCCCGGCCCCTGATAGAGCGAGCCGTACCCTGTGGGCACTGAGGCCAGGGTGCTGTTACAGCCGTTGGGGTTTCCGAGATCCCCAGTCTGGCATCCGTTCGTGATCCAGGCAAAGAAAGAGCCGTCCGTTGCCGGTAAATTTGGGATGGAAGACGAAGCCCCTCCCGTAAAGCCCGAGAAACCCGCGGATCCCCCGGAGAGAGTCCAACTTGGCGGCAGAATGCCATCATCTTCAAAGGATTCATTGAAGCTGGGGCTCACGATGTGGTCAATGGCGAGCGCGGAAGCATAATTTGTGTCACCGGCGTGAGAGACCTCGAACTGCAGGGTGTAGTTTCCTGCCGGCGTTCCTTCTGGGATGGTGTAAGTAACGTGAATCCAACCCGTTGGTCCTCCGTTGCCGCCGCCGAATTTTCCAACGGCTCCCCCAAAGTTTATTCCGTTGAGAGTAACCAGGTTTCCGGTGAAGGAATCCGACGAAGGTACCGCCGCGCCAACGCCAGGGTTCAATCCCACCGGCGGCACCGCCGCGCAAGAAGTGCAGGTGGTGTTGGCTACAAAAAGAGTGTTGGTGGGTGACTGCGCTTGAGCTATCCGGCTGGCGACGCCCATCAGGCAGCAAACGGCTCCTAACTGCACGATTAGACGAATTTTCAATTTTGAAATATTCATGATTGCTTCCTCCAGACGGGGCTGTGTGATCTGGGGCCCGATTGCCAATCATGTGTACGTTCGATGTTCGGGGGATAGGGGACTTATACCTAGCGCCGACCAGTGCACATTAGCGCGGGATTCTGACGATCATCTCTGAGGATGTCAAGCAAAAAAGCGTGATAGACCGAAACCAAAACAGTAATGGTACTCGTAGTCCTCTACCAGATTTATTTATTTCGTTTGGGGGAAAGTGAGATTTGAGCAGGATGCCGCAACGATGGTGCCGGGGGGGAGAGTTGAACTCCCTACGCCGGCCTTTTCAGGGCCGCGCTCTACCGGTGAGCTACCCCGGCACCGATGTAGCGAAAAGATTGTACGGGTGCGGGAGGATAGAAGCAAGGGGCGGGAGAGGAGATTGGAAATTTGAGATTGGAAAATTGAGATTTGAAAATTTGAGATTTGAAATTAAAATCAAATCCTCGGGCATTGCAGGCGGCTGCTCGAATTCATGGGGGCGCTGAAAATACGTTTGGGCCTGCCTGCTGCGTTCAACGCGCATCTTTCCATCTTCCTTCAAATCTAAACTCGTGCTTTTTAAATCCCAACCACCCACCGAGTGGATCGTCAGGTTTCATCCGAACGCTTCCAATCTCTTATTCACAAACTTCAGCGCAGGGATTGATCGACTTCTCGCATCCAGTCTTTTGCTTTTAAAACTTCGCGCGGCTTGGTGCCGTCGGGCGGGCCGACGATGCCGTCTTTTTCCATGATGTCGATCAGGCGGGCGGCGCGGCCGTAGCCGATGCGCAGGCGGCGCTGCAGTGTGGATGTGGAGGCGCGGCCGGCTTCGCACACGACGCGAACGGCTTCCTGGTAGAGATCGTCGTCGATGGATTCCGCGCCTGGTTCGCCGTCAGGGCCCGAGGCGTTTTCATCTTTGGGGACTTCGAGCAGGCGTTCGTTGTAGACGGCCTTGGCTTGCGAGCGCCAGTGATCGCACACGGCGGAGATTTCATCTTCGGTGACGAAGGGGCCGTGCATGCGGTTGAGGCGCGCCGAACCTGCGGGCAAGTAAAGCATGTCGCCGCGGCCGAGCAGAGATTCCGAGCCGTTGGCGTCGAGAATGGTGCGCGAGTCCACTTTGCTGGCCACGCGGAACGAAATGCGTGCGGGGAAATTCGCCTTGATCAAGCCGGTGATGACGTCTACCGACGGGCGCTGCGTGGCGAGGATGAGGTGGATGCCTACGGCGCGCGCCATTTGCGCGAGACGCGTGATGGATTCCTCAACGTTGCTCGTGTCGACCATCATCAGGTCGGCGAGTTCGTCGATGATGATGACGATATAGGGTAGCGGCTTGTGCTCGGCGTTTTCGGTTTCGTCAAAAAGGGAGAGCGACTGGCCTTTCTGGAACGTGCGGTTGTACTGATCGATGTTGCGGACGCCGCGCGCGGCGAGCAGCTTGAGGCGCGATTCCATTTCGCGCGTGGCATTGCGTAAAACATTGGACGCAACTTTGGGATCGGTGACGACGGGAGCGAGGAGATGCGGAATGTCCTCGTACAGGCCAAGCTCCAGGCGCTTCGGATCGATCATCACCATTTTCAATTCGTCGGGCGTGCCTTTATAAAGCATCGAAAGAATCAGGGAGTTGAGAAAAACGCTCTTGCCGGTGCCCGTCGATCCGGCGATGAGCAAGTGGGGCATTTGGCATAGATCGGAAACGCGGTTGCGTCCGATCAGGTCTTTGCCAAGCGCCAGCGTCAGCTTGGAAGAGGAATTGACGAATTCGGCGGATTCGATTTGCTCGCGCAGGGCGATGGTCTGGCGGTTTGCGTTCGGGACTTCGATGCCGACCGTGGATTTTCCGGGGATGCGCTCGATGAGAATGGATTCCGCTTTGAGCGCGAGGCACAGGTCGTCCGCAAGGCCAGTGATACGGCTGTATTTGATTCCGGCTTCCGGCTTGAACTCGTAGGTCGTCACCACCGGGCCGGGATTGATCTGTGTTATGCGGCCGCCAATATCAAACTCCTGGCACTTTTGCTCGATGGCGTGCGCGCATTCCTTGAGTTCGTCTTCCTCGATTTTTTCATGGCGCGGAGCCGGGCGAAGCAAATCGGGGGAGGGAAGCCGGAAACTCGTGGCGCCCTTGGCAATTTTCGGGGAAGAGGGCTGTTTGAGTTGCGGTTTTTTCTCTTCCGCATTTCGGAAAATGATGGAACGCGAGCGCTCGCGCTCTGCCGGCTCGGACTCTTCGCGCTCGTCCTGTTCGGTAACGGCGCTGCCATCCACTTCGGCCACGGATTGCGCGGGGATCGGCGGGCGGCCCAGCGATTTGATTTCGGCGAGGCGCTTTTGCATGCGGTCCTGCTCGCGCTTCTCCGCGCGTTCTTCGCGCCAGATGGAATAGCGCTCTTTGAGCGGACCGATGACGTTCAATTTGCCGAGCGGGCCGCGCAGGGTTTCGTGCGTCTCAAGAAAAGAAAATTTTGTGGTCAGGAAAAGCGCGACGAAAAAGATGGCGACGGCGACGACGTTGGCTCCGACCGTGTTGAATCCGGACAGCAGTCCTGTCGAGACCAGGTGGCCGAACAGTCCACCGGGCGGAAGGGCGGCGCGCACTTCCGGGACGTGCCAGAGCGTGAGCATCGCGGGAAGCATCAGCACCAGCAGAGAGTAGCCCACGACCTTGGTTACTGGAGATTCCAAGAGTTCGCTGCGGAACCAGCGCGATCCGACGATGAAGATGCCGACCGGCAGCAGGAATGCCGCGTAGCCGAACACCTGAAACAGCAGGTCCGCGCCATAGGCGCCGACCGGGCCGATCCAGTTGCGGGCCGAATGCAGGGCGGTGGATTCGGCGGAGACATTGAACGACGGATCGTGTGGGCTGTAGGAAATCAGGGCCAGCGCCACTAGGATGGCGATCGTCATGCCGACAAAGCCGATCAATTCATTGAGACGATGATTCTCAGTTGGAGTCAGAACGCGCACGAAAGTCTCCTCAGAATAGGGGGAAGGTGCTCGTCGCAGGAAGGGTGCGCGGGCGCTGGCGCGCGGATCCCATCTGGAAATGTACGAGCAACGCATCGACTATACCAAAGACAGGACGGCTGGCAAGAGAGATATCATGCGCGGGTAGTCGGTCGGTTACGGATGGGCGGGCAGCCGTTGCTTGCCGTTAAATAGTTTGCGAGACTAGGGACCGAATCACCAAGGGTGAATGATGCGGATGAAATTATTTTTGCTGGCATTGGCTTTGAATGTGGGATGCGTGATCGCTGCTCCCGCTCCCGCTCCCGCGCAAAAACTCGCGCCGCCAGCGCTTGCAGGCCGCGTGAGTTCGGATGCGGAAGGGGCGATGGAAGGTGTGCTTGTCAGGGCTAAGGGCGAAGGGAAGACGATCAGCGTCACTGTGGTTTCCGATCACGAGGGGCGGTACTCCTTTCCGGCGAAGAGGCTCATGCCCGGAAAATACAACATTGATATCCGAGCTGTTGGGTATGACCTTGCAAGCCGGGTGTCTGTCGAATTGGCGAGCGGCGCGACGCGCACCGCAGATTTGAAACTGGTGAAAACCAAAGACCTCGTTTCTCAGCTCACTAGCGCCGAGTGGCTACTTAGCGTGCCGGGGACAGAGGCGCAAAAGAATCAATTATTTCGCTGCGCCGCGTGCCATTCTCTCGCGCCGATTGTGCAGAGCACTTACGACGAGCAGGGATGGCTAACCACTTTTGCTCGGATGCGGAGTTATTCGGAGCAGGCGGTCCTCGAACATCCTGTTTCGCTGCCGTACAAGGTTGCGGTTCAGCCGGATCCGGAATTTGCGAAATATCTGAGCACGATCAATTTAAGTTCCACGCCGGAATGGAAATATGAACTGAAGACCCTTCCACGTCCGACCGGGAGAGCCACGCGCGTTATCGTCACCGAATACGATTTGCCTGCCGCTGGACGCCTGCCGCATGACGCCGATCTCGATGACAAAGGAATGGTCTGGTACAACGATTTTCGCGAACCGCTGATCGGGCGCCTCGATCCGCGGACCGGCGAGACCAAAGAATGGACGATGCCGCCGTTGAAACCCGGCTTCCCCGAAGGAACACTTTCCATCGAGTTCAACCGCGACGGTTTCCTCTGGATCCCGCGATTCCGGCAGGGAGGTTACACGCGGTTTGATCCGCGCACGGAAAAATTTCAAACCTGGCTCGTCCCGCCGGAATACAACGACGCGCGGGCGATTCAGCCGCAGGTCGCCGCCGCGCCGGACGGAACCGCTTGGTTTCCGGGAGGGGAGAGCCTGTTGATTTTCAAGGTCGATCCGGAGACGGGGAAAGTCACCGCGTATCCGATGTATCCTGACTATCATCCGGACGAGAAAAGTTCCGGCATCATTCAGTTCAGCTACAGCGCGACGCCGACGGGGCATTCCACGTACGGCCTCGCGGCGGATTCCCAATCGAATGTGTACATTTGCGATATTGTCGGAGGAAATATCGGAAAGATCGATGGGAAGACGGGGAAAGTGACTTTATACAAGACGCCCACTTTAAATTCCGGGCCGCGGCGCGTTTCGGTGGATTCCGAGGATCGCGTTTGGTTTGGGGAGTATTACGCGGATAAGCTCGGGATGTTCGATCCGAAAACGGAGAAGTTCAAGGAGTGGACCGCCCCGACACCGTGGCTCGGCCCGTATCCCGCGAAGGCCGACAAGAACGGC
>PMOP01000060.1 GCA_003161495.1 Acidobacteriota bacterium
GGCGACGCGACCATGATGCACCTGCCCAAGTACGGGCAATTCGGCAACAGCCACATGCTCATGCAGGACAAGAATAGCAATCAGGTCGCCGATTTAATTCTGAAGTGGATCGACGAACATGTGGAAAGCAAGAAGGCGGCGACCGCGCGCTAGGTGGCCCGCGAGAAGTGACCCACAACATTTTTGTCATTCCGACCGGAGCGAGGAATCTCTCCTGGGTTTCGGCTCGTGAAACGAAACAGAGATTCCTCGCTCCGCTCGGAATGACAAATTGTTTTGGTACCTTTCACGCAGCTTGCTCAACCTGCGGTTTTCTAAACCAGCTCGATCACAGACTTCGCAGCATGAAATGTTGAGCCGCCTATTTCACGGCCTCCGTTTGCTTCGCCAATTCCGCGAGAAACGATTGCTCGCGTTCGGCGATGTAACTCTTGTAGCCTTCGGGATCGATAAACGGATTCGCCTGGCCCTCTTTCATTCGCGCGTACTTCTGCTTCATCCCATAGAACTTGCCATGCGATGCGAGAAACACATCGCATGGCAGCGATTTCAATACGCGGAACATGAGCTTGTAGTCGGAGGCAATCTGCGGATATAGCGCGTTGTTCACCAGCTTGTAACCCGCGTTCACATTGGGACTCCCAACGATCACTACGTTGTATGTCTTGCCGCCATCCGCCACTTTCATCGTCCAGGTCGTGGTCCCTTTGGTGTGCCCCGGTGTAAGATGCGCGACCAGCGCTGTGCCGCCCAGCTTGACCTCGTCGCCATCATGCAGCACGCGATCGACTTTCGTCGGCTGATAGCGTGAACCGGGGTTGTCGCCATACTGAAAATTGCCCTTGCCGCCTGCTTCGATCTCCGCCACGTCGGCGTCCATCACCATGTATTTCGCGCCGGTCAACTCCTTGATGGCCGCACTGCCCGAACAGTGGTCCCAGTGCGCGTGGCTGATCAGCAAAATTTTGGTGTCACTGAATTTGAATCCCAACTTCTCCACGCTTTCCCGAATCATCGGGACCGATTTTTCCAGATTGCTGTTGATCAGAATATTTCCCTGCGGTGTGACGATCAGATACGAGGCAAGCCCTTGACTCCCAACGTAATAAATATTTCCAATGATGCGGTAGGGTGGAAACGGATTGGTCCAGTCGGGCGCCTCTTGAGCAAGTGCGCGCCCCGAAAACACCAACAAAACCATGAAAATCAAGAAACGGAATATTTTTGACATGACTTCTTTCCCTTCCCGGCGCGCTTCGGGCCACGCAGTTTGGCTAGTCTACTCCAGAACTGATTTCGGCGACCGAATCTTCGAATGATGGAAGAAACCTCTACGGCCGCAGCGCTTCTGGAATAAACTGTCGGAAGCGCGCGTGTCAGAATCTTCCGGCAATATCAGCGCTCCTTTTGAAGGAGAGGAAATCAGCCAGCTGGGTAAACTATGGATCGCGAAACACAACTCGCAGCCGAATTTAAGGCCCTGTGCACGCTATGCGATGAAGCCATCGCTCGCAATCTGCGACAGAACCTCATGCAATCCCTCGGCCCACGAGCGTTCCTTGATCCCGAGCACCAGGTCGTCTTTGAATCCATCGGCGCCCTGCTTCCGCATGGCCCGATTAGCGCGGCGAGACTGCGCGTGCACTTGAATAACCGCGGATTTCCGGAGACGGATGTCGAAAAATATTTTCAAGCCAAAGGCGCTGGAAATACAAGCCAAAAAGGCGGTGGGAAGATGTCGGTATGATGCTGTCCAGATCAGCTGAGCGCGGCTTTGCCAGGCAGCAAGGACTTGTCTTACTGAGCAGCGTGGCAATCCTTATCGCGCTCTACTTTTTTGGAGGCGCGCTTCTTCAGTTCGCCCGCGAATCCTTCATGCGGCGTAACATTTCCGCGCACTACGAAATTCTCTGCCCGCCGTGGGCGCTCTCGCTGAAATCTGCAACGGGGTTTGCATCGGATCGCGAAATCTTGTTCGCTCGCTTGAATAAGAAGCTGGGCGACGCCGCGTCCAACGCAAAGATTCGCATCGTCTTCAATCCCGATTTTTCCAAACAACAATCCAGCCAGTCCGACATGCGCCCCTATTCGGTCACGGGGACCACCATCCGCTCAAGGTTGGACGGACGCATTCCCGTGCTTCCCGCGTCCGCCGACGCCGAAGCGCTTCTTCATGCGGCCTGGGGCAAACCCGGCAACGCGCAGGTTGCACGCTGGACCGCCAACTGGCTGGTGGGCGAATGGCGCGGCATGGAAATTGGCATGGCCGCTGCACAAGTGGAGCAAAAGGTCGGCCACAAGACGATTGCGATTGTCCTGACGGGGCCCCCCGCAGGCGTTCCATCTTCCGATGACCAAACTTTGCTGGGCAGCGCATGGATCAGCGAAGTCGCCGAATTCGGCGGCGCGGATGCGGTCAGAAAACTTTACACGGCCAGCATGCCGCAGCTCAGCGTGGCTGAAGTCACGAAGACACTGAACACAACTCCGCTGGAGCTCGATCGCAAATGGCAGTTGTGGATGTATGCGTACCTCGCGGGAATGCCGGCAGAGCGGAGCGATTCAGGGATGCACATGGATATGCCGGGGAAAATGCAGTAACCGGTGATTGCGGGCTGCAATTCGCGCAATTCACAAATTCAGCGCTCCGTACTTCTTTGCAGCTTGTTCAAGAGTACGCAGGAGCGCAGCGTTTCGCAGTGGCGGCGTTGTTGTCCATCGCCCGGGAATCTTGCGTGCGCAGGAGGGACAGGCGCCATCGCGCAGGGAATTTTCCAGGACATCGTGCCAGGAGCGGCGAATCACGAGTTTGCCGCAACCGGGACAGAACGTGTGCGCCGCGTCGCTATGAATATTTCCTTCGTACACGTAGCGCAGGCCCGCCTCCAGCGCAATTTTGCGCGCGGCGTGCAGCGTTTCGGGAGGCGTGGCCGGCTTGTCGCGCAATTTGAAATCGGGATGGAACGCCGTGAAATGCAGCGGCACGTCCGCGCCAAGATGCTGCAAAATCCAATCCGACAGCTGGCGAATTTCGCCCGGGTCGTCGTTCAGCGTGGGAATCATAAGATTGGTGATTTCAAACCAGACGTTGGTCTCTTCCTTCAGCCAAACCAGCATGTCCAGCACGGGCTGCAAATGCGTGAGCGTGGTGCGGCCATAGAAACCTTCGGTGAACGCTTTCAGGTCCACATTGGCGGCGTCCACGTGATCGTAGATGTCGTGAAAGGCCTCGCGCGTGACATACCCATTAGTTACCATAACCGTTCGGATACCTGCCTCGCGGGCGGCCACACAAATGTCGATCACGTACTCGCCCCAGATGGTCGGCTCGTTGTAGGTAAACGCGATGGACGGGCAGCCGTAGCGGACGGCCAGCGCCACAATGTCCTCGGCGGGAATGTGCGTCGAGCGCACCTGGTCGGAATGCGATTTTGAAATGCTCCAGTTTTGGCAGAAGAAGCAGCCCATGTTGCAGCCCGCTGTGCCCAGCGAAAACACGCGCGTGCCCGGCAAAAAATGATTGAGCGGCTTCTTCTCGATGGGATCAATCTGCAGCGCCGCCGGCGAAGCGTATCCCAAGCTGTAAAGCTTGCCGCCCTGGTTCACGCGGATGAAACAGAAGCCCGCCTGCCCTTCCCCAATATGGCAATGCCGCGGGCAAAGATAGCAATGCACGCGCCCGTCCGGCATGGGCTCCCACCAGCGCCCTTCGTGCAGCGATTCCGTCTTCTGAAATATTTTCAGTTCGTTCATGGGGATTCTCGAATCTTCAACAAATCGGACGTATTCTTTGCCACAGCACGGAAATAAATTTATTTTGTCATTCTGAGCGAAGCGAAGAATCTCTCTTAGGTTTAGGCCCATGAAAAGAAAGAGAGATTCTTAGCTCCGCTCAGAATGACAGAAAGTATTGGTGCTTATTCCGCAGCATCTTGCTCCCGCCAGCGCTCGGCCACCCAGGCGACGAATTGCGAAAGTTGTTTGCGCTCGCGCCAAATAAGCCGGAAGAATTCCGCGGGGCCCAGTGCGTGCATATCCCCGCCGAAAAACGTTTCCAGGCGCCAGCGAATGTACGGGCTGGCCCACGGGCGCAGCCGGTATCCCTTTGCAGTGATCCAGTAGTAGCGCAGCGCGGTGAGCATCACGCCGGCTAATTCCAGCCCTCGCGCTGGCGCAGCGAAGTGATGTGAGCGACGTGATGCCGTCCATGCCAGGCATAGTGGTGAACAAGATTATCCACCGTCATGATCCCCAGCGCCGGATGCCGCAGCCGGCGCGCAAAATCCTCCGGCTGCAAGGCCCGCAACAAAATGTCCCACCGCAGGTGCAAAAATTCCAGCAGCGCGAGAGAAACTTCAACAGGCGTTTCCCGCGAATCCGGCAGCTCCGCCCAGAGTCCTTCTTCGTACGGCCTGATGGTCGGCTCGTTTTCGGTCAGCGCAAGTTTCAATCGCACGTACGCGTTCATGTGGCTGTCCGGAACATGGTTCGCGAGCTGCCGAACGGTCCACCCGTCAGGCCGATACGGCGTGTCAAGCTGCCCGCCGGATAGTCCGCCCACGGCGTCGCGCATGCGCTTCGGCGTCTCCGCGATTTGCGCAATCGCCTCGGCGCGCTCGCCCGGAGTGAGCACCGTTTTCGTTTCATACTTCCCGATGGGATAGCGCAGATCCATGCTCTTCCTCTTTCAACTGCCCGGCTGATGCGCCTGCCGCGTTCCAGTGTAGCGCAATTCGGTTCGCACTCGCTTTCCGACATTCTCGATCGGCATGGCTCCAGTCTTGTTTTTGATTTGTGTAGCGCCCGCCTTCAGGCGGGCATTTTTAGATTCGCGCAGATGCCCGCCTGAAGGCGGCCGCTACATAATCCTGCCGGAGGCAAACTCTCTAGGGGACTCTTCATCCCAATTGGAATTCCTGCCACGGCCCCCCATAATCACCCGCTTGAATTTTCCTTTCCAGAGGAGTAGCGTGGGGATCGCCCCTCACCTATACAACTACAACGCATCCATAAATCGGATCGCACAGAAGGAGAACAAACTATGGCATCCACAGCATCGGCCACGTTGCTCGATCAGAATGTCACCAAATTTGTTTCCAGGACACACAAGATTCTCATCAACGGCAAGTGGGTAGCCGCCGCCTCCGGCAAAACTTTCTCCACCTACAATCCCGCCACGGGAGAAGTTCTTTCGCAAATCTCCGAGGGCGATAAGGAAGACATTAATCTCGCGGTGAAGGCCGCCCGCGCCGCTTTTGAAACCGGTCCGTGGTCCAAGATCACGACCTCCGAACGCGGCCGCATGATTTGGAAGCTCGCAGACTTGATCGAAAAGCACCTGGAAGAATTTGCGCAGCTCGAGTCGCTCGACAACGGAAAGCCTCTAAGCGTCGCGCGCGTCGCCGATGTGCCCCTCGCCGCCGATCTGTTCCGCTACATGGCCGGGTGGGCCACGAAAATCGAAGGCAACACCATCCCCATTTCGTCCGGCGGAGGAAAAACCCAATTCCTGGCCTACACGGTCCGCGAACCGGTCGGCGTCGTCGGGCAAATTATTCCGTGGAATTTTCCATTGCTTATGGCGGCCTGGAAGCTTGGCCCGGCGCTCGCCACCGGATGTACGATTGTGCTGAAGCCCGCGGAGCAAACGCCTCTCACCGCCCTTCTGCTTGGCGAAATGATCCAGGAAGCCGGAATCCCCGACGGCGTGGTGAATATTGTTCCGGGCTATGGTGAGACAGCAGGCGCTGCTTTGGCGGGCCATCCGGATGTCGATAAAGTTGCCTTCACCGGTTCCACCGAAGTCGGCAAACTGATTCTGAAGGCCGCTGCCGGCAATCTGAAAAAAGTTTCACTCGAACTCGGCGGCAAATCGCCCAACATCGTGTTACAAGACGCCGATGTCGAGGCCGCCATTCCCGGCGCCGCCTCTGCCATATTCTTCAATCACGGCCAGTGCTGCTGCGCCGGCTCGCGGCTTTTCGTCGAACACGAAATTTTCGACAAAGTCGTGGAAGGCGTCGCGAAAGTCGCAAAGAACATTCATGTCGCCCCCGGCATGGATCCTTCGAGCGACATGGGCCCGCTGGTTTCCGAAGAGCAACTGAATCGAGTTTGCGGCTATCTCGAATCGGGCATCTCGGAAGGCGCCAAGGCAGTCACCGGCGGATCGCGCGAGGGAAACAAAGGCTATTTCGTGAAGCCCACGGTCCTCGTGAACACCAACGATAAAATGAAAGTAGTACGCGAGGAAATTTTCGGTCCCGTGGTCACCGTAATTCCCTTCCGCAATGTCGAGGAAATCGCCGCGCAGGCCAACAACTCGAACTACGGTTTGGCGGCCGGCATTTGGACTCGCGACATCAAGAAAGCGCACCGGCTCGCGAGCCTGCTCCGCGCCGGAACCGTGTGGATCAATTGCTACAACGTATTCGACGCCGCGCTCCCGTTCGGAGGCTACAAAGAATCCGGCTGGGGCCGCGAAATGGGCCACGAAGTCCTCGAGCAGTACACCGAGGTCAAGGCCGTTTGCACTCCGATCTCGTAAACGTCGGCAAGCAACGCCTGAACTGACAAATAAAAAAGGGCCGAAGAATTTTTTCGGCCCTTTTTCTTTTTTGTGAATTTTTTAAAAATATGGCAAACGATTTGTTATTGCGCCACGGCGCGCACCCAGATGCGGCTCGTCGCGGGCTTGCCAAGATGGATCGTGCGGTTCCCCACCGCGAGCGTCATGGTTTCGTCGTACTCGCGTTTGCGGATGCGGGCGCGCGCGCCGGGATGCAGTGTGAGGCCGGAGAGAAATTTCAGAAACTCCGCATCTTTTTCGTAGACGCAGAGAACTTCGACGGTGCGGCCCGTTTCCACGTCAGACAGCGGGATCGCTCCGTGCTTGCGCCGCAATTTTGCGAGACCGCCTTGCAGCGGCACGCCGTGCGGGCAAAAACCTTCCGCGCCGAAACGCGCCAGCAATAATTTCTCGACTTCGGGAGAGATTCCGTGTTCGAGGCGCTCGGCTTCGTCGTGGGCGCGCGTCCAGTCGAGCCCAATGACTTCAGTGAGCAGTTTTTCCGCGAGCTGGTGGCGCATGGCCAGGTGGTCGGCAAGGCTGCTGCCTTTGCGTGTCAGCGAGATTCGGCCGTCGCGGCGTACGACGAGCAGCCCGTCGCGCGTCATGCGCTTCAGCGCGGCCGTCACCGCCGGCGGCGTGACGCCCAGCTCCTCGGCCAGCCGCGCGCTGATCGGCTCGTGCTCCTCCTGGACCATCTCCCAGATGGCCTTCAGGTAATCTTCGCGCGAGACGCTGGTTTTTTCGCGCCGCATCATGCTCCTTTTTGAAATCTGTATGTAGCGCCCGCCTTCAGGCGGGCACTCGCCTGACGGGAACATGCCAACCTGAAGGTTGGCGCTACAAAAACTTTGCTATGCTGCGTCCGGCGAGTCTACCTTTTCGCGCAGGCGCCGCGCCAGATCCTCGACGCACTTTTCAATCTGATCGCGAATCTCGCGATAAACACCGAGATTCGATCCGTATGGATCGCCTACGTCCCAGTCCTCAATCGACGCCACAGGTTTTTCCTTGAAAATTGCCGTCCCCGCGCGCCCCGTCATGTTGACCACAATGTCCGCCGCGGACACATCTTCCGGGCGCAGTGGCTTGGAGGTTTGGCCGTCGGCGGAAATGCCGCGTTCGCGCAGCACGGCCAGCGTGGTGCCGGGAATTTCTCCAAACGGTACGAGGCCCGCGCTCGACGCCTCAATCACGTCCGATGCCCTGTGCTTCGCAATAGCCTCCGCCATCTGGCTGCGGCATGCGTTGCCGATGCAAAGAAACAAAACTTTGGCGCGGGAGGTCATTCCTTCATCTTTCCAAGTTAGCTTCCATGTGAACAGAATGACACGAATATCGCTGACCCTCAAGTCGGCTGAAAATCGTGTTTTTCGATGAAGGCTACGTAGTACAAAGATATGTTGACATGACATCATTACATTGTATATATGTGTGAACAGGAGCGAGAATGCCCACACTTTCCCGTACTCGACTTAGAGTCGCCGACGAGGTTTGGATCGCCACGGCACTTTTACATCGTGAAAATCCTGAACAGCTCGATTTTTCCGTTGAAGAAATTGTGGAGCGCGCGGTGAAGGAGCAGATTGCAGCTTCAATCCGTCCCGGCGTCTATGTCCATGCAGTTCAACATTGCGTCGCTAATCGGCCACCAAATCCGGCCAGGTACCGAATGCTCTACGAGACCACACCGGGAAGACGACGGTTATTTCGCAGAGGCGACTCCTACCATTCCGCCCGGGAGGGTTCCAAGATGACTCCGAAGCCCGAAGAAATCCCCAATGCATATAGCTACTTACTGGCTTGGTATCGGGAGTGGTCTAGCGTAGTGGCGACTGCCTCTTCAGGAATTGACCCACTCCTATCATTGGCCGGTTCGGGTAAATCTCTGTGGGCCGATGAGGGCGCTGATGAGTATGTTCGCAGACTTCGAGAAGGATGGGAATGAGTCGCATTTTTTGGGATACGAACTTATTCATCTATCTGTTCGAGGGTCATGGCCCTCACTTTGAACTTGTGTCCAATCTTCGGAATGCCATGCTCTCGCGAGGCGATCAACTGCTAACTTCCGCGCTCACTCTGGGAGAAGTTCTCGTCAAACCGCTCGAGCGGCATGACGAGGAGCTTACGAGAAAATACGTCGACGCCATATCCAAAACGTCAATCACTATCGATTTCGACGCGAAGGCTGCAAGAATATACGCTGGCTTGCGCAGTAATCGCTCGCTTCGGCCTCCGGACGCGATTCAATTGGCATGCGCCGCCGCGGCAGGAGTAGATCTATTCGTCACAAACGATGCGCGCCTTCATTCCATACAGGTGGAAGCGATTCAGTTCATCGTTCCGCTCGTGCGCGCCCCACTGTAGTTTCTGGTGATACCCCGGACTCACTGCGATGAGAGTTTTCGTTTGTCTGTGCCATGCGCAAAAAATATTCGTGCACGGTGGTATCGCTGGTGAGTTC
>PMOP01000188.1 GCA_003161495.1 Acidobacteriota bacterium
CAATCGTAGGCTGAATGGAAGATCGCGTTGAAATTCAAATCGAGGAGAAATTACGGCCATGCGAATCCTGAAGACAATAATGTTCATCCTGCTGCTCCAACTCGCTGCGGGAAGCGCGGCACTGCATGCAAATCAAGACCAGCCTGCTCATAACAAGGGCGCCGGAAACGGCAGCAATTATGTACAGCGCGAAGTGCGCCACGAATTGATGTCCGTACCCTGGTACTCCGTGTTTGATATCATTAAATACAACGTTAACGGCGACGAGGTGACTCTCACGGGAGCCGTCGTAAACCCCACGGTGAAATCGGACGCGGAAAACGCGGTCAAGCATATCGAAGGCGTTGAAAAAGTGAACAATCAGATTGAAGTGCTGCCTCCCTCTCCCATGGACGATCAGATTCGTCGCGCCGAATATCGGGCGATTTATTCCCAGGGCACACTTTCGCGCTATGGAGTGGGAGCGTTGCAGTCCATTCACATCATCGTCCAGGGCGGGCACGTGACGCTCGAAGGCGAAGTCGATAACCAGAGCGATAAAAATGCCGCCAATATTTATGCCAATGGAGTGCCAAACGTTTTTTCAGTCGCAAATAATCTCGCCGTTACCGGAGGAAAATAGCAGCCCGCTTTGACCAGCGTTGCGTCTCAACCGAATACGCGCCACCGGTCGAATAGATGCTGTTCCCAAGAGGGATGTGGCAGCGATCAGGAAGAACCTAGAACAACGAGAATCTGATGTTCGGCGCCGTCGTCTAAGAGTGGAATGTTGGCGGCGCCGGCAACCGATTTCCCGTCAAGCTCCACTCGGGCGACTCCGCGGGAGACGCCCGCGGGGTTTTCTACCCTGAGTTTGTAGGTAGCCGAATGATACTTAAAACGAATGGAGTAGTTTGGCCATGAACGGGGAATGCAAGGATCAACGCTGAGAATCGTTCCTCGCACTCGGAATCCAAGTATCCATTCCAAACCCGCGCGATAGAACCACCCTGCCGAACCTGTGTACCAGGTCCAACCTCCGCGCCCAACGTGCGGCGGTTCCGCATAGACATCGCCCGACAATACGTAGGGCTCAACCTTATAGCGCTGCACGCCTGCTCGCGAACCCGAGCGGTGAATCGGGTTGAGCATTCGAAGCAGTTCGCCAGCTCTGTCCCCATCGCCGAGCGCCGCAGTGGCCATCAACATCCATACAGCGGCATGCGTGTATTGCCCGCCGTTTTCACGAATTCCTGGAACGTAGCCCTTGATATATCCGGGATCCAGCGGCGTGTGGTCAAACGGCGGCGTAAGGAGCAAGATCAGCCCGTCGGATTGCCGCACGAGTTGCTGGTTGACCGCCGCCATGGAACGCGCTGCTCTTCCCGGCTCCGCGGCGCCACTCAGCACACCCCAGGTTTGGGCGATAGAGTCGATGTGGCATTCCGTATTCGCAGCCGATCCCAGCGGGGTTCCATCATCAAAGTACGCTCGACGGTACCAGCCGCCATCCCAACCTTCGCGCTCCAGCGCCGCTTTTAATGCGCTGACCTGAAGCCTCCACGTTTCGGCGCGCTTGTACTCGCCTCGTGTATCCGCAATTTTTGAAAACTCCCAAAGGATCGTATGCAGAAACCACCCGAGCCAAACGCTCTCGCCTTTGCCATCCTGCCCGACTCGATTCATGCCGTCATTCCAGTCGCCCGTGCCCATCAGGGGAAGGCCGTGACTTCCGACTGCAAGGCTGCAATCCAGCGCGCGAGCACAATGCTCGAATAGCGATGCGCTCTCGGCGGATCGATTTGGCTGGAAATACGATTCGTGTTGTCCCGCCGCCAGCTCGTCCCCGTCCAGGAACGGGACAACTTCGTCCAGCACTTTCACGTCCCCTGTAGCCTCGATGAAATGGTTCACGGCAAAGGGCAGCCACAGCCGGTCATCCGAAATGCGCGTGCGCACGCCGCGGCCCGAGGGCGGATGCCACCAGTGCTGGACATCGCCGGCGACAAACTGGCGGGAAGCGGCCAGCAGAATTTGTTCCCGCGCGATTTCACGGCGAGCGGTAGCCAGAGCCATGATGTCCTGGAGCTGGTCGCGGAATCCAAACGCGCCGCTCAATTGATAAAATCCTGCTCGTGCCCACACCCGGGAAGAAAGCGTCTGATAGAGGAGCCATCGATTGGTAAGCAAATCCATGGCTCGATCGGGCGTCGTAACCTGCACGGCATCCAGAATTTCATCCCACCGGCCGGTCGTCTCCAGCAGAGCCTGATCCAGGTTTTTTGTCCGATATCGGCGGACCAGTTCACGAGCTTGCTCGCGGTTTTCGGTCTGCCCGAGAAAAAACACAACTTCGGCGGATCCGCCGGCGCGCAATTCCACAGGCGCCTGCAGCGCGGCGCACGGATCCAGACCCGCGCCAACTTTTCCGGAAAGCATGTGCCCCGGTTCGAGACCAAGCGGACGCTGCGCCGTTCCGTTCCGGCCCAGGAATTCCGTGCGGTCGGCGGTGTACGATATTTGCTTTCCCGCGAGATCCGCAAAAGCGATGCGCCCGCCAAATTCGCCTTTCATTGCGCTGCGGGCAAGGATCGCCCCCGTGGCCTGATCCACTTCTGTGACGAGGAATGGCGCGGAAACTGTTCTTGAACTTCCGAGAACCCACTCCACATACGCTGTTACGGAGAGACGCCGCGGGCGGCCGGAATTATTTCGCAAAGAAAGACGGAAGATTTTAATCGAGTCGCCGGGAGGAACAAATTCCACAAGATCGAGAACGATTCCATGAGATTCATGCTGGAAGCGGCTATAACCCTGGCCATGCCGCGCGACGTAGACTGCAGCCTCGTCGCGGATCGGTAGGGCGGTTGGACACCAAACTTCGCCGGTCGCTTCATCGCGGACATAGATCACTTCCCCGGATGGATCCACCAGGTGATCGTTGGACCACGGCGTCAATTGATTTTCGTGGCTGTTTTCCGACCAGGTGAAACTGGAGCCCGACTCCGAGACCAGAAAACCAAAATTGGGATTGGCGATCACGTTGACCCAGGGTTCGGGCGTGCGCAATCCCTCGCCAAGAACAATAACGTACTCGCGTCCATTTTTGTCAAAGCCGCCGACCCCGTTGAAAAATTCCAAATCTAAATCCGGCCGCGGCGCATCGGGACTTTTGGCAATTCGCGTTCGGCGACGA
Organism: Acidobacteriota bacterium; assembly: GCA_003161495.1. Lineage (GTDB taxonomy): Bacteria > Acidobacteriota > Terriglobia > Acidiferrales > UBA7541 > Palsa-360. The sequence goes on from PMOP01000188.1 coordinate 3,176, forward strand.
GTTGGCGACAGCGCGGACTCGCGATACAGAGGCTGAGACCTTCCCACCTGCTCCGAAAGTGTGCCGCGCCGTCCAAGAATCAGCACGCGCGCAACACTTTGAAGTTGCGCGCGGGTCTGAGGACTGATCAGGTCTCCACGCACCAGAAAAATTCGGCCGCGTGTGTTTCCCAGATCCGGTGAGAGCCTCAGTTGACTTCCGTGAACAAGCGCTTCCAGGGATCCTTGAAAATCCTGATTGTAGGACGGAGGTTTTTCATTGACGATCACCAGATCCGCCGACAGTTGCTTCATGCGCCAGTATTCATGCGCCCGCAACAATTGCCTGATGGTCTCCACGTCCTCTTCATTGTCGATGACTGCCAGAATAATCGGCAAATCGCCCGAAATTCCCAGGCTCCAAAACGTGGAAAGATCCAGGTTCGTCCGGCTGAGCTGATCCGAAGCCGGGCGCAGCGAAGCTTCCGGATAAATCACGGCGTTGGCCAGCCTCTGGAACAGGTGCGCTTCATCGGCACCGATCCCCAGGTGATGCAGCTGCACTTGCGCGTGCGTCCAGGCAAGCGTGAGAGTGCGCTCAAACGCTCTTGCGTCCCGGTAGCGATCCGCGAGGTCGAGCACTTTTTCGCGGGTTTCGGCCGCAATCGTCGTAAAAACGAGATGGGCCGTATTCCCGGGAGAAATGCGCACGGTGCGCCGTAAACTGATTGCGGGGTCAAGGACGGAACCTACCGTATTCGAGAGTTTCCGGCCTTCGGCAACCGACCCGGGATTCCGGACGTCGTGCCCGCGCCCCAGAAACCGCGAGCGGTCCGTCTCATATTCCAGATCGCCGACGGTTTCTCCGTTCACGAAGAGCACATGGGCAACCCAGACGGACGGCTCCTCCGCCGATCGTTTGCGCCGCGTCGCCAGCAAGGCGCCCATGTCCGAAACGAATTCCGTCTCCACGAATAAATTCGCAAACGCGGGATGCGCCAGATCGGCGGCCTGCGCGATCAGCGAAAGTTCCGCAAAGGAGGTGACCTGGATTTCGCGCGCGCGCGCTCCTAAATTTGTGATGGAAACGCGGCGCACTTCCGCGTCTTCTTCCGTGGAAACTACAACTTCAAGTTTCGTGTTTAACGAGCGATCCCGCCGGAAAAATTCGGCATGATCCTCATAAAATTCCGCCTCATAAGAATCCGCTTCAACGCCCGTGGGTTGGTAACCCGCCGACCAGATATTCTGGGACTGCGCATCACTAAGATAGATGTACGTCCCCCAACAATCCCTGGTCACGTCTTCCCGCCAGCGCGTGATGGCAATGTCGCGCCAGCGGCTGTAGCCCGATCCCGCCGCAGTCATCATCACTGTATAGCTGCCGTTGGAGAGCAGTTGGGTGCGAGGCGTCGGATCGTCCAGCGCGGTAAATCTGCGAACCACGGGCGCGATGACGTCGCGAACTTTTGCGGCCGCCGAAACTTCTTCGGCGCGAGGCCGCGCCACCAGCACGTCGCGAGGCGTGCGTTCCTGCAAAAGAAGTTCGGTCGCCTGGACGATCGGATCGGCGTGAAAACGCGTTCGCATGGCGCCGTCCTCCAGCACATTTGCCAGGGCCACCAGGGACATGCCCTGATGGTGCGCCATGTAGGCGTGGATGACAGCCACATCTTCGCCTTCGGGAAGCCGCGTTTTCGTATAGTCGAGAGCTTCATAAAAACCGTATCGGCCTTCGCCGCCGGCCTTGGCGATCCGCTTTAAATTTTCCAAAGCAGCCGAAGGAAATACCATGGCGGCAAGCGCCGTGGCGTACGGCGATATGACGTTGTCTTCGCTAAGACCGCGCTTCAGCCCCAGGCCCGGAACGCCAAAACCCGAATATTGATACGTCAGATTCAGATCGCGAGCATTGAACGCAGATTCCGAGACTCCCCACGGCACATTGCGTTCAATTCCATAATCGATTTGGCGGCGCACCACTTGCCGGTACGTCTGGCTCAGCATGCTGCCTTCGGGCGAGCGCATGACCAGCGCAGGCATCAAGTACTCGAACATCGATCCGGACCAGGAGATGAGCGCCGAACCTCGGGCCACCGGCGTCATGAAACGCCCCAGCCGGAACCAGTGGGATGTCGGAACATCTCCCTTGGCAATGGCAATGAAACTCGCCAGGCGCGCCTCGGAAGCCAGCAAATCGTAAAAACTGGAATCCAACGTTCCATCCGCGACGCGAAATCCGATGGAAAATAATTTCTTGGTGTTGTCAAACAGGAATTTAAAATCCATCGCGAAAAACATGGCATCCGCCGTTTGTGAAAGCTGGGTAAGCCTTTGCACCAGCGCTGCGGAATCATCCGCGCATCGGGATATCGCGTTGGATAGCGCGTCAATGCGCGCCACCAGGTCCGTATTTTTTGTCGGGTCGCGAAGCAATCGATCCCTGATAACGGCAAGCCGGCTCAGTACGGACACGAAATATTCCGGCGCATCGTGCAGTGTCGGAATCTGGCGTACAATCGCGTATAAATTGGTCCATTCGGGCACTTGCCTGCTCAGGGATTCGACAATATCGGACGTCTGTTTCGGCCGCAGTCGCGCCCAGGGATTCACGATCTCCATGTCACGAGCGTGACTCTCGACGCAGGCTCGCACGGCAGCCGCCCAAACGCGCAACTCCGAAGTCAGCGGATCGCCTTGTTCCTGGGCCAGGGCCTGGGCAATATCGTCGATGGTCTGAGCGCCCTCTTTTAATTCAATCAGCAGCGATGCCCAGGCCATGGCATCCATCGGTGAGTGATCCAGCAATAGCTCGAGCGCGTCCACGGCATTGCTGAGCTGCTTCCGTGTAACCGTAAGTGTGTGATGCGTTTTGCCAGTGTCGGCCATCGACATGCGCAAGAATACGATCGTGTCCTTCAGCGCGGTCATTGTTCTGCCGCCGACCACGGAATCGAGAACCAGTTCACGGCAACTATTTCCCAGTACAATCAAATGTCCGGCGAGATTTCCGCTGTCCACGGACGAAATATATTTCGGGTCCAGCGGATGCAAATCCCGAGTGTCGTACCAGTTATAAAAATGGCCGCGGAAAAGCTCCATCCGTTTCATCGTTCCTAAAGTGCCTTCTATACGTCCCACCGCGTCCAGCGTACCGATCCATCCGAAATCCCGCGCTGCAATCGTCGAGAGCAGATAGAGACCTATATTCGTTGGCGACGTTCGATGGGCCACGACCGGCTTGGGATCCTCCTGAAAATTGTCGGGAGGAAGCCAATTGTCGTCGGCGGAAACAAAACTTTCAAAAAAATGCCAGGTTCGGCGACATATCAGGCGCAAGCTTTGCGCTTCCACAGGAGAAAGCGGCTCGATGTCCGTAAGCCGCGGCGGCTGGCTGATCCGAAGCGCGAAGATCGGCGCGGTAGCCCACAAAACAACAAACGGCAATGCCAGGGGCGCGGCGTGAGGCCACCTGACCACTATAATTGCGAGCGAAACCATGGCGAGGAACACCCCGCCGATCATTTGCCTAAAAATCCCGGAAATCTCAATGTCCGCGGCGTGCTTGGCTTGCGCCGCGGTGACCCATTCCAGCAAGTTCCTGCGCGTCACGAACATTCGAACCAGTGTGCGCACAATCGCATCGCCCATGAGCCAAGCCTCGTACGCCAAACCGGTTACGGTCAGGCCGATTTGTGACAACGCGAGCGTAAAGTCCGAGAACACTGCGCGAAGGTGACTTCGTCTGGACGTCCCTTTTCGCAGGGGCTGTAGACCCGCGAAAAAAGGCAGCAGCGGCGGGATCGATATCGTCAGAAGGACAAACCCCGTCCACGTCCAAGGCGAAACGCCGGGGATCAGCCATCCCAGAAGCAAGATCAGGAACCAGGCAGGTGCGGACAGCGTGCGCCGCAAATTATCCAGCATTTTCCAGCGGCTGATCAAAGGGATGGTGAAATGCCCGCTCTTGCCCCTCGCCGCCCCGCCTTTTCCAAATAGCCATGGCAGAAGTTGCCAATCGCCGCGCGCCCATCGATGCTGCCGCGCAGCGGCCACGCCGTAGTGCGATGGAAATTCTTCGAACAGCTCGATGTCCGACGCCAAAGCCGCGCGGGCGAATATGCCTTCCAGAAGATCGTGGCTCAGAAGTGTGTTGTCCTCAACTTTGTTCCCTAAAGCTTCTTCAAACGCATCGATGTCATAGATCCCTTTCCCCGTGTAACTTCCCTCTTCAAACAAGTCCTGATACACGTCGGACACCGCAAAGGCATAGGGGTCCATGCCACTCGGACCCGAAAAGATTCTTTGAAACAGCGACCCATCCCGATTGGCCGGCAGGGTGGCTGTGATCCGCGGTTGGACGATCGAATAGCCTCCGGTGACTCGCCCTTGAGATTCGCTATACCTCGGCTGATTGAGTGGGTGCGCCATGGTCCCCACCAGACGAGCCACCGCGCCGCGTGGCACGCGAGTGTCCGCGTCGAGCGTGACCACATAGCGAACGCCGGAGATTTTCTCCGGAGGCCGGCCGCCCGTGGGGATAAAAGTCGTGTTGCTGTCACCGCGCAAATAGCGGTTGAGCTCCTCCAGCTTGCCGCGCTTTCGTTCCCATCCCATCCATTTCTGTTGGGATTCGTTCCAGACGCGCTTCCTGTGAAGCAGTAAAAATCGCTCGCTACCGCCGGGGGCAAGTCCGTGCCGCTGATTCAGCTTCTCAATCCCATCCACCGCGGCAGCCAGCAGTTCGTCGTCTCCCCGCAAACTTTCCGACGAAGCATCCACCCAATCCGACAGCAGCGCAAAACAGAGATCCCCGTCCGGGTTCGCCAAATAATGGATTTCCAGCCGGTCGACTTGTTCCTTGATGGTGTCAAAGTTCGTAAGCAGCGTGGGAACCACGACGATGGTTCGCAGATGTTCAGGCACACCATCGACCAGCTCCAATCGCGGCAGCGCGCGGGGACCAAGAAGGGACGTTACGGCGCGGTTGACAAGCGCAATGGCCAAATCGGAAGCAGGGATCGCACCGATGAGCCCTAAAAGGACCAGGTATACGGTGGCGGCTCCGTGCTCCCAGGAGTGAACCACTGGCAGCGCCAGAATCGCCGCGCTCAAGATCAGGATCGTACCCAGGTAGCCCGGCAAAGCTGCGCTTACATAGAGACGAAGTAACTTTTGCCTCCACGGCGGCTGGTATCCCAGCTCGCGTTCGAATTCAACGCGCCCTTTTGAGATGAGGTAATAGCCAGGGTCATCGGTGGGATTCAACCGGTCCGGCGTGTCACCGAGGTGATCCGTATGTGCTTGCCTCGCCCGCTGCAAGGCGCGGCTGGCGATTTCAATTTCCGAATGAGTCGTGCCCCGGGAGAGTTCTTCGATGGCATGGCGATAATAATCACGAGTGGAAAAATCCATTTCCGCGTAGATGCTGCCGTTGCGCAGAACTTCATCCACAATGCTGATGCTCTCAAAGAATTCATGCCAGTCGAACGCGGACATCAGGCGCATGCTGATGATCACGTTGCGCACGGTAACCGTGCTGGCGGTCTGATCCTGGTGCTCGGCGCGAACAATTTCATCCGACGTGGTTCCCTGCGCGTCCAACCGTTTATCGAGCCAAAGCAGGATGGGCCCAACCTTCGGATCCAAATCGCGCAGACGTTGAACCAGCTGCACCGCGAAGGCTCTTTCCAGCGGTTCGTCCTCGAAGCGGCGGAGAACAATCGGAGAAATCGAGGGAAGATCGCCGTTGCCAAGCAGGCTGTCGACGAGTCGGTCAGCCTCTTCACGCGCGCGCCGGCTGCGAACGATGCTGTCCGCCAACTTGCGCAGATTCTCAACCAGCACGACACGAAGCGTGATGGCCAGCGCCCAGAGTTCGCCGATGGTGAGAGGTTGCACGCGTTGGTAGGAATTTACAAACCGCCGCAACAGTTCAGGCTCGAAGCGGCTGTCGGTATGCGCAACGAATGCCCAGGCTACGCCGAAAACACGGGGATAACCTTCCAGAGGGCCTGAGGCGAGCTTGGGCAACCTGCGATAAAATCCGGCGGGTAAATCGTCGCGAATTTCGCGAAGCTGTTCCTCAACGATATAAAAATTATCGACCAGCCATTCCGCGGCGGGCGTGATTGTGCCGCCCTGCTGAATCGCGCTGGCCGTCGCGCGATAATACTCCAGGAGAATGCGCCCATTTTCCAAAACGCGTGGAATGAGCGGCCGCCCCTCCCCAATATCCTGCGAAGCGACCTGGGATGCTGCGAGATTTTCAGCGTGTTGCTCAAGACGTTCGGCGCTTAACAGTTCGCCTCGAATTGGTCCTTCCGGCTCGGCAAACAGTCGTACAGATGGAATCGTCGTTGTCATCTTTGGTGCTTTACATCTTACTCTACCTGGAGGAAACGGACTTCATACGAAAAACGTGGAACCCGGAAGGGTTTCGTGAAAAGTATCGAGGGAGTGCGGTTTATCAGGCCGATCGCGGGTTCACGCCGCGCGTTTCTTGCGGATCTTGACGGCTTTTACTGCCTTGACCGCTTTTGACCGGATCTTCTTGGCCACGGCGCGCCGCGTGGAAGGCTTTGATGCCGCGCCCGTTTTCGCGGCGATTGTTCCCAGCGTCGACCCGATGGACCGTGCCACATTCAGTAAAAGACCGTGCTGCGTTTTTGCAGACTTGCCGGCGCGTTTCGATTTCATTTTATCTCCATTCTTTCTGATCTCGCGGAAGCCCGCGAGATCCATCCGACATGCCTTCGAGTGCAATTACATTAAATAAAAAATGGAATAATCCAGGCCTACGAAGCGATCGACTTGGCGTCCTGGTAGGCTTTTTCGCCGGCGTCCGTTGCGTCCTTTACGAGCTCTCGGGCATCGTCGAGAGTTTGTTGTACTAGCCGCGTCAGCTTTTGCCCCTTGGCCATGGCTTCGTCAAGACCATCCTTCACGGTGCCCACGATCTGGTCACGCGTATCTTTTCCGGATTTCGGCGCAAGAAGAATCCCGAGTGCCACGCCCACGCCAACACCAATCAGTAATCCCGATGCGGTTCCTTGCCATTTGTTTGCAGACATTTTGTCCCCCCTTCTCATCTTCATCTTAGCATTGTCGAACGTCCCGTGCTGTTCGGCAGTCCTCCGTAATGGATTCCTCGATCATTTGCTTCTGAATATTGAAAGAGGAAGGCCGCTTAGACCTTCCTCTCCCAGCCAAATTAAAAGTTTCCGCCGGAGGCCGTACGGCGGGCTTTTTGGTCCTGCTTCAAGGTTCCCGTGGAAGATTCTCCCGTGGAGGAAACATCCTCGGCGCCCGTGCGCTCCAGGATATCCTTCGCGCGGTCGATTTCCTCCGAGGTATCGCAATGGACAGAAAGAAGAATTCCACCTTTCTGCAAGCGGCCCTCATAGCGCTTCGCCTCATACTCGGGGATTCCCAATCCGATCATTGCGCCGGTGAAGCCTCCTACTGCCCCGCCAACTCCGATGCCTGCCAATGCGGCCATGATGGGTCCGGCAGCAATGAGTGGTCCGACTCCGGGAATTGCCAAAGCGCCGATTCCGGCAAGCAATCCCAAAGTTCCGCCCAACACTGCTCCCGAACCGGCTCCCGCTGCTGCGCCTTCCGGAGCTTTGGTTGCCTTCTCGGTCCCCATATCCTTGCTCCCCAAACTTTCTGGAAGAAGCACAGATATATCCGTGACGGGGAATCCCGACCGCGCCAATAGATCGGCGGCCGTTTCTACGCCCTCTCGTGTGGAATAAATCCCGAACACTGCTGTTTTCTTGCTTGCCATAGGTCGTTCTCCTTTTTAATTGAAAATTTTATCGAGTATCCACGCGTCAGGATTTTGGCCGCGTAATTTCAATTTCACTTGTGACGTTGCCGTCGCCTGCGATCGCAGAAGCTTTCGATTCCACGTTGGCCTTTTCATCTTGCGTTCGGACAGGCCCTCTCAGTGTCACTTTTCCGTCCTGGGTAATGATCTTGACGTTGTGGGCATACGTGGAGAGCGATTTATCCTTCATGATTTCCGCGCGAATTTTTCGTGACATCTCGCGGTCATTAGGATTCATTTTTTGTTGGTCGGCCGTGGTGGCATCCTTCGACGCATCACCCTTGTTCATTCTGGTGTTATCCGGTTGCTGATCCTGCTGCATCCCGAAGGAGCTGGCCTTGGGCACGGCGAACAGTCCTATCGCAATTAACAGCGAGACTCCCAACATGGGAAGTGGACTTCGTCTGTTTGGCGCTCGGTTCATTTGATTCCTCCATCCGTGTACCGTTTTGTTTGGCCGGCGCACAGTAAAATTCGTCGTGGAATTACGCCGACGCTCACGAAACTAACGTACTAGGACGAAGGGAGCCATCAAGGGAAGGTTGTAGATTAGAAAGCGGCTTGCGGTAGTTTGCGTCATCTTAGAAAAAGTAAAAAATGAAAGAGCCGAATCAAAAAAGAAACCGCTTCAACCAACAAAATGCACACGGACAGATTGTTTTGAAAATTTCGTTTACCCGACAACTGAAAACAATCGCGGCGTGAAATTAGGACGCTTGGAGCGATCTTCTGCTTATACCAGACTGCACCCTCCCAGATACCGTATCGCCTGTATTGTCCCTACCCTGTTGGCATTCTATTCTCGACGCGTCGGGAGAAGAGGCATGAACGCTAAAGAGAGGGCTGGGCTAGCGTTCAGGCGCCTCTTCTCCCGTTTACTTTGGACGCCAGGAAAAATCAAGGAAGGGTCGGGAGGTCTCTGAATCATGCCTCTAGTTCAAGTGATAGTTCTCCTGATCATCGTTGGCGTTGTTCTTTTTTTAATCAATCAATACATTCCGATGGCGGCATCCATCAAATCCATCCTGAATGCGGTCGTGGTCATTGCCGTAATCATCTGGCTCTTGAATGTCTTCGGACTTCTCTCCGGGGGCACACGAATTCATATCGGCTGAAATCCGCAACGGCGTGATTCCGCGGATTTATTTCCCTGCACAATTTAAATTTTGCGGAAGCAAATAGGATTCTGGCGGCGAAGTGCGTCTCTGCCGCAGGAATCGCATTGAGCCTACCTTCAGACTCCGGTTCCCGGACGACGCGATCCCTACGTGGACAAAGGCTGGCGCTTCAGATTGGAAATAGGAGTTCCAGTAGCGGTGGCGGATTTACGTCGAGCGTTCCAGGCCAATAACACGATGAGGGTATAGATACCGAGTGTAGTTCCCAGCGGGATGCTCGACACAGAAAGAAACGCGGCGATAATAGCCAGCATCCGTCCGGACTGCACTCCGGACAGGAGAGCCAGTCCCGCCAGCACACCAAGAATTCCACATACCGCCGAGACCGCCACCAAAACGCCGTAGAAGAAATGGAAAAAACTCATCAGAGTGAATGGATCAGGGACCCGGTTGAGAAGCGCTCCAAACATCAATGTGGCGGTGTTGCTAAAGGAGGCCAGCCAGACCGCGGTCAGCAGGCGAAGGATTCCGTACAGCGCCCAGCAGACGCCTAACATTCGCAAATGCCTGTTCATGTTTGGATTGCTGGGATCGTCCGGGATCAAGGAAAGCCTTCCTCTCGATTGCCAAGCGTTGCGCGGCTAGTGCGCTTTGCCTTTGCAGCCCGGATGCCCGCACCGGCAATCGATGTCCGGCGTGTCCCGCATGGCTTCACATTGCGGGCTGCAATACTTTCCGGACTTTATGGTGCAGCTGCATGGAGGGTGCTCGCATTTTTTCATGTTTTTCTCCGCCATTGATTCCTACCCGATAGAGAATGCGTATCAGGAAGTGCCCTTCCTCGAAACAAATGCAGAATCAGCGCAATCACCGCAAAGATCAGCAATAAATGAATCAACGCGGACGCCACATGAAAGACTAGAAATCCTCCAAGCCAGAACACCAGAAGGATTGCAAAAAGAACAATGAATATCGGCGATTCCCGCATGACCGTGGCCCCTTTTCCCCTATCTAAAGTCGTGCAATTAAAAATAAATAATTTCCATTCACTAATTTCCATTCAAACATTCTAAACATTCAGTTCGATGAACCCTTTGTGCGCCCTTTCGCGCCGGTGATCCTTGGCAAGAATTTCGATCAGCCTGCGCGGCAGATCCTCCATTTCCTCCACAATCCTCAACTCTTCCTTCGATTCGCCAAAATATCCAATTCCGAATCTGGCGCCGCACATCGTGCACAGTTCAAATATTTCCGTCCGGAAGGAAGCGGCGTTCAGCAATTCCTTGTCCAGTATCGCAATGGGGTTGATCAGTTCGCTCGCACCGTCGGCATTCACAGGCATGTCAACCTCCGTTGGGCCTGGAGCATGAACACGCCAGCCCTAAAGAACGCCGGGGCGACTCTTGCGCCCGTCAGGGACGGCCGAAATCAAGCTCGAAATGCAGGACATCCGAAACAATCCACGTTTTTTCATTCAACAGCAAAAGATGGCCGTCGAGAGCCGCATACTGTTCGTCCGGAGGAGGCGGCGGCAACTGCTGTATCAAATCGACCGGCGCGGGCTGCACTCTCCCTCGCAGATCTGAGCCCAGCTCTTCACCGACGCGTAGGTTCGATTCGAGCTCAGGCGTCAGGCGATCTCCCTCCCGGAATCCAGCCGGCCGGTCCATCTGGTGCGTTCTGTACCATTCGCCGGCAATCTCGCGATCGCGGGCGTCGAAGCGCGTATGCTGGCGATCGGGAACGTCCTCGCTGGGAATTTTTCCTTGCGCCAGAATGATCGCGCCGAACAATCCAAGCGACAGAATTGCGAAAACCGCTGCGAGCCGTCGAATGGTCATGAGTTCCTTCAGCACCTCACGCGGATCGGCTGGGACGCGCCGCACCTTCCGTTTGACGTAAATCCTATCCGGTCATCTTCGGCTCATCCGCATTTTGGGATGCGCGTTTTTCTGTTCGTACATCGCCTTGTCCGCTTTTTCAAGGAGATCTTCGAGCGATACGTTATGCCTGGGATCGAATCGCACCACGCCTACGCTCAGAGAAAGCTTATATCGCTGTTCCTCGGCGCTCACTTCTTGAAGATTCTGTTGCAATCTCTCCAGGATCGTCTCCTCGTTCTCACAGGAAGCTTCCAGCGCCAACACGGCAAATTCGTCTCCGCTTAATCGGCCGATGATGTCCGAAGTGCGAAAAGTCCGCTCCAGCGCGTCGGCGGCGCGAACCAGGGCACAGTCTCCCTCTCTGTGTCCGTAGGTATCGTTGATAAATTTCAGGTAATCGAGATCGGCAAAAAACAGCAGCAGCCCCTGCCCTTTCCGCCGCATCACTTTCATTTGCTGGCTGGCCAAGGCATGAAAGGCCCGGCGATTGGAGAGGCCCGTCAAATCATCCGAAAGCGCCAGAGACCGTAGCTCGCGATCCACGAGGGATTGTTTGATCGCGCAGAGCACGGTCCGGTGAAGAGCTTCGCTCAGAGCCTTAGCTTCCGCCGGATTGGATTTTAACCTTTTCGAAATCTCATCCACGTTTTGCAGAATCCGGGATAGATCCTGGCTCTGCGCCAGGACCGCCGACTTGATCCCTTCATCCAGAGGTTTCGGCGTATTCAGCCTGTTACGATCCATGACGAGGACTTTGCCATGAGACCTGCGACGCGAATTGGGTTTCAGGAAACGGCTTGTTGCAAGTCGACCTTCCGCCATTCTTTTTCTCCCTTTCAGATGCGGGACGGCGCAGCGGCTTCGGTTCATACATCAGTCTTTCTGTTCGATGGGTCCCGCGGTTGCTCGTATTCCATTGCACTTGATACCACTTAGGCGTCAATCCACAAATCCGGTAAAAACTGTACATTTCGGGGCATCACCCGGTATTTACCCGGGCAATTCAGGAACGTGAACGCCCAGGCCCCTTTTGCCAGGGACGCTCTTGCTAATTGGCCGTCGTATCGAGCTTTTCCAAGAGCACTAGAATCTCATCCTTATCGGCATCGATCTGGACGGTGCCGCCGAAATCGGACTCGACTTCCCACAAAGCTTCCTTGTCGCATTCGAAAAACCCAGGCAGAGTGGAAAGCGCCGCCCGGACTTCATCACTGGTTGCGAAGCGGTCTAGCCCTTCTGTTGCTTCCAAAGGTTCGACTGTCATGTACCCTCCTGGCCAGCTGTGCGGCAGGTCCGCGGCTCACAGAGGAGCCGAAGCCTGATGACATCTTCGCGTAATCCTCCCGGATCGAAAATCCACGGATGTATTTAGAAAGCAGGCTAAATAACTGGATACACCGAGAGTAAACATAGGGAGGGCATTCGGAATATGGGGCTGAGGAAGACAAGGAGCGGCGGGCACTCGCATGCGGCTTTTCAAAACCGGCGGCGAAACTACGATTCCATCCGGTCGCACGTCGACGGGAATTCGCCGTGGGATAGATTTGTCTTTACCGTGTAAGCCCGGCTGAAGGAGTCGCGTTCCACAATGAATTCCACAAATAATATGCCGACAATTACCGAGACCAGGATTGCCAGTATCGCGAGGACTGCCATCACCCAGGATGAAATGGCCTGAAGGCCAGCCGTCATGGAAGCTAGAGAAGTCATGTCCGATTCCTTTCAACCGCGATGGCGGCAGCTGTCAGCCGAGATCCGCCGCAGTCCTTATTTACAGGAGCAATCCGCATTCCAAGGCCGCTACTTCGCGTCATATGTTCGGTCCCTGAAGATAAAGGCCATGGCCTTGACGCCCTGTCGATCGTGCACGGAACATGTCAATTCGACTGGCAGGCTACTCATTTTTAACGACCTGTGCCGGTCACTGACACGAGCGCGGAGAAGAAACTCACCTCGCGCTTACCCTACTTTTTTCTCTCAAAGGCGGACTTACCACAATACGGGTCTTACCTTATTCACTGAATTGTAACTAAGTAAGAAGTTCAAACAACCGGACCATTTTTCCTAAGGCTTTTTATGCTCGAAGATTCCGCCCACGCGGTATGGGCGGAACATGCTCTTTTTTGTAGGCTTTCGTACAGGAGGACGCAATGACCATCACCGCCGAGTCGTTCGTTCATGTTCTTCTTTTTGGATGTCCGAGCTGTACGAATCCTATTTCTTTTGCGCTCGCAACTCCGGAACGAAATCCGGAAGAAACCGATGCGCGCTCATTTGCGCTTCACTGCGATTGTGGATGGAAGGGCGCAAAAATGGGGATATTGGCCAAGAGGCACTGGGTGGAATTTTGGGATTGATCTGCGAATGTCCGCGATCGCGACAAGGACTCGTTCCAGCTGCCTTCCCCTTGGAGGAACGGGTTATCCGCTTTGAAGCAATTTCTTCCCCCCAGCGCTCAAAGCCGTCATCCGCCCAACCCATGATTTTGATTTTGACGATTCGCCTTTTGCCATGGTTGCCACGGGTAAATTTCGCGCAGGACGTACACATTTCACCGGATTGGTGCGGTTGCAAGCACGCGGCATACTTGATTTGAAAGCTTGGTCTGATCCCTGCGAGGAGGACAGATGAACAGTTGGGGGCCGAAGATATTCATAAGTCTTATTCTTTTCGCCAGCCCCCGGGAATTTTCCATGCCGGCGCTTTGGAAGCAAGGGAGCTCGCCGCGAATTGCGAGCTTCACCGGACAAATCATGGATAGCAAATGCGGGATGACGGGCTCCCATGAATCCAACAAAAAGAAATTGGACGCCAAAGACGCTCGCGATTGCACTATGAAATGCGCCAGGGACGGTTCCTTCGTTCTCTATGATCCCGGCACAGAAACGGTTTATCAATTGAATGACCAGGAAAAGCCGCTGCCCTTTGCGGGCAGGCGCGTGAAAATATCGGGCCAGTACGACGACTGGACGGAAACGATTGAGATCGAGTCCATCGAAGTAAATCCTTAACGCGTCCGAGGTTCTGACCGCAAATGGATTTCCTGCCGGCACCCGCAATAAAATTGGCAATTCAAAGTGAAACCTCTTACTTCTCCGCCCGTTCTTACCTTTGAGGCACAAAATACCGGGATACAGCAAAACCTGTATTTTTATCGCCCGAATTGTAGGTTAATCTTCCTCTTCAAATTCGACCCCATTTGTTACTCCGGCATTTACTTCCTGCGTAGTCAATGGGATGAAGGGTCAGGAGTGAAAGACTATCGAATCGTGTCTTACTATCGTAGAGGCGGCCTTGCAAGAGACTGATAAGAAGAATGCGCGGGTCCTGATCGTCGATGACCACGAGATCTTTCGCCGCGGACTTCGAGCCTTGCTTGAGCCATCCTCGGAGTGGCAGATCTGCGGCGAAGCCGTGGACGGCGTGGACGCCGTGGAACAATGCCAATCCCTCCAGCCGGATATCGTGGTTCTGGATGTCAGCATGCCCCGTTTGAACGGCCTGGAAGCGGCGCGGCTGATCAGAAAACAAAGTCCCGAGCCTCATATCGTAATCATCACCCAGCACGATTCTCCGCAAATACGATCGGCGGCGATGGAGGCGGGAGCGAGGGCATTTGTTACGAAGTCGGCGGTGGGAAGCGATCTGGTCTCCGCACTAAGAAATATCATTCAAGGGCTGGGCGCCTGAAATAACCGACCTTTAAGTTGATTCGTTTTCGCCGGAATGCCAACTTGCGATCATCACCAGGATGGCTCCCAAAACCGCTAAAATGCCGATGGCCCTGCGCTTAGTCAGATCGTTTTCCATGGCCAACCTCCCGAGTACGGATTAGGTTCCACACTCCTAGGAAGCAAGAACCCAGCCAAACGGAATGAAGCAAGAATCAGGAAATTAAAGCACTTATGCGGGGAGAGAGTTCGCGGGCCTGCCTTGGCGAGAAAATTATTCCACCCAATGGAAATATCTCAATGGGTTCTGAGGTGAACCGTTTAGCCTAGACAATCCGCTAGAGGGCGTTCCCGTTGGACGTGGGAGATGGAAAGCTCGCTCCCCTTATGCCTCTACAATCTGATTTCGCACCGCGTACCGCACAAGCTGGCTCACCGAATGAATCTCCAACTTGCGCATAATATTGGCTCGATGCGTCTCCGAGGTCTTGACGCTGATCCCCAGAATGACGGCCACTTCCTTGCTGCTCTTGCCTTCCGACAGTAACTGGACAATCTCGCGTTCACGCGGTGTCAGCCGGTCGCGAACGGTTTGAGGAACTTCGGAAACCGTCCCACGGTTTCGAATGCTCTCCAGCATGATTTCCGTGGCACAGGAAGTAAAGAATGGCTTGTGAATCGCCAGGGCTTCGACGGCGGCGACAAGACTTCGATCGGAATCCGATTTAATGATATAGCCTTTCGCGCCTGTCTCGATAATTTCACGAACCAGCTGATCCGTGTGATGCATGGACAGAATCAGCATTTCCGTGTTCGGCGAAAGTTTTTTGATCTTCCGGGCTGCCTCAATTCCATTCAGTTCGGGCATGCTGATATCCATTATGGCGATGTCCGGGCGCAGTTCTTCGGCCATTTCGACAGCTTCACGGCCGCTGTGCGCCTCGGCGCATACTTTCCATCCTGCATGCGATTCCAGCAGCATCTTGAGTCCACGACGGACTAAATCGTGGTCATCGGCGATCATTATTCGTAGTGTGCCCATTTTGCCCTTTTGTCTTCCGTAATTTTATTTTTAATCTCTGGGCCCTAGACTAGTGGCAAACCTCTCGAAAACCGTTCAAGAACGCCCTCACACCATTCTCTCGCATTCCATCAACTTTTCGTTAACATCTTTTAACGCAGCGACGACTACACTGGGTATACAGGATTCCATGTATTTCCCTTACGTTTTACAATGTAGTGGCGGCGGTTCATCTCGCGAATCGACCTGCTCTTTCCCCCTTAAGATGCCATCCGGAAACTGCGCGGGTTCAGTGCATGTTCAGCACAGTTTATGCAATGGCGGGCCCAGGGTAGCGCGTCAAGCCGCGCTTTGGCGATGGCGTCGCCGCAACTGTCGCACGTTCCGTACTCGCCCTTTTTCATCCGCACCAGCGCCGATTCGACTTCCCTCAGGGTGCGGCGTTCACGCTCCAGCGTTGCCGCCAGCATGTCCCGCGATATGTTCTCCACGGCAGCGGCCGCTTCGTCGTCCGGCTCGCGGTCCCTCACCACCTCCATATGATGGCGATCGATGCGCATTCGCAATTCCTCTCTCTGCGTCGTCAATTCCTTTTCAAGTATGTTGAAAAATTTCTGGGGAGTTCGAGTCATCGTGGCCATGTTCCTCGTCACCTCAACGGGATATTTTTAATTCAGCAAACAATGCCAACCGCGAACTTCGGATTCGGCGCATCACGACTTCGACGGTACTCCTCGGTTGCCGCCCCATCAATCCACTGGCCTGTGTAGCCAACGTTAAAAAAAACTGTAGAATCCGGGATGGGCGCCTGCGAATCCGTTACGCTGCCGGGAGAAAACTAAACGGCGCGATAAAATGGCGTGACCCATCAAAATTTGCGGCGATAAAATGAAGTGGAAACAGAGTGGCGAATCGCAAGCGGTCCTGCTATTTCTACTCCTGAACGATGCCTTTTGCCGGATCGAGCATGGTTTGAGCCTGGGCGAGCGGTTTCCAGCGCACCCAGGCTCAAAACAACACTACGTGTTAAGCGTTCTCGGACCTGGTATGTCCCGCCGATGTTTCCGTTTGGTTTTCCTGCGGCCGGCGGGATTGTCCTGAAGGACGCCTGCGCGGATTGCTTTTCTTCGCTACTTTGCTGCTGCGTCGCGATTTGCTATTCGCATTTTTTCTGTTTTGCATGACGGTCTCTCCTTTTTTATCCTGGCGCTTAAAGTTTCAATTCGATTTCCAGATTGAGTTATTTCCCCGCGTATTTCCGGCAATGGGAAGGCCTGAGCCTATCGCGCTCGGGCGGCCTTCGCTTTACCGGTTGCAGACGGGTGACGTTGACCTGTTTGTTCGCCAGAATCCGATGCGTTTGCCTCGGCATTAATGCCCTCGGCAAGTTCGGTCAGTTTCTGGTCTGTTTCTTTTTCTTCGGCGAGCGTTTTTTCGAGCAGGGTAACGGCATTTTCCTCTCCGAGAAGCGTGGCATACGTGCGAACTGTGCCGTACGCGGCGATCTCGTAGTGTTCCACTCGTTGGGCGGCCGAAATCAATCCGGCATCCTTGACCTCACCTTCGAAATCCTCATCGATGATTTCGCTTCCCTCGCTCACCAGTCCCTGCATTCCCTTGCACTTTTTTCCAGTCGCTTTCTCTCCCAATTCGTTAAAAATCTGCTCCAATCTTTCCGCATGCCCTTTCGTTTGCTCCAGGTGCTCTTCAAAACCGTTGCGAAGCTCTTCCGAAGTAGCCGCTTCGGCCATTTTGGGGAGCGCCTTAATGAGCTGCTTTTCCGCGTCGTAGATGTCTCGAAGTTCCTCGACATAGAGTTGCCGTAATGTGTTGTTTTCCATTTTCAACCTCCAAGAATAATTGCCCAACCAGGGTGGATCATGGAGAAAACTTTTGCACACTGCCATCCGGTGAAAGGTGTAAATCGCGCGAAGCGAGCTATGTACAGGGGTGTAGTAGCACAGGCATCAGAGGCCAGGTGGCAGAAAATTCCACTAGACTGGACTCCCTGAAACGGCAAGGCACGGCCGATATTCCGGCCGTGCCCTGCCATTCTGCGGAGACATCCGTGAAACTTACTGCTGCTTCTGCAGCGTGCCCAATGCGAATTGCGGGTTGTCGTCCTCCAGCACAATGAATTGGGTGCTGCTCGCCTGATACAGCACGTAGTTCAGTGTTGGCGGATTGGTGGCCAACTTCACCAGGACTGGAATCGTGAACCGCCCGGAATTGATGGCATCCGGCGTCAGAGTTCCTGAGACCGCAATTGCGATTCCCTGCCCGGTCCCGAACAGATCGTTCAGATTTTCTGTTCCCGTGAAGTTTGTTCCCGAGACGGCCACTACTCCGACAGCATCGCCTTCGTTCGTGGCATTGGACGCCTGCGTGCCGAGCACGTAGTTGCCCGTGAACGTAGTCGCGGCCGTAGGAAGAACAATCAGCTGGCCGCATCCAGTGAGTTTTGTATCGAGATCGAGCAGCAGCCCGCCTAAACCTGCATCCGCGGGGCTATTCGGATCCGTGGGGTTAATTGTAGGATCGGTCGAGTAAAGGCCCAGAACGCTGATGTCCTGCGTGGCCCCGGGAGTCAGCGTGAGGCTTCCATATCCGCTGGCGTTGACGGTATAGGTTCCCGTAACCGCGGCGCTCGTGTGCGTGCCGTTTTCATCCACGTCCGCAAACCCGCTCGTAACTTTTCCGGTTGCATCCAAAGTGAGCTTGCCGGCCGCGGCGTAGAACGCACCGCTGGAGAGAATGCTGGAATCGGTGAACACGTACGACTTGGCAACGGAAGCATTCGTGATGCCGGATACCCCGGCGTAGGCCGATCCGAGGTCCGGTTCATTCAGATCGGTGACCACAATCCTCAGCACCTTTGCATTTACCACATAGTATACAAAGTGGTTTCCGCCAAAAGCAAACGTTCCGCGTCCCGACGCGTCCGGGGCCGTGTACAAAGCGGTGCTATTGTTCCCGCCTCGTGTGATGGTCCCGGCTTCATTCGCGTCCAGCTCCGTAACGTCTAGCCCTCCCGCTCCATTCGCCGTGAAGAGCCCTCCGAACGCCTCCGCCTTGGTTCCAATTTTGCCGGAGACCGTGAAAGCGAATGGCCCATTTAGCGCAGCCACGGTAGCGCTGGACAGCGTCTGCAGGTCAATGCTGCCGCTGGAGGTAGCCCCCGCGTCGAATTCCCCGATAACCGCATGTTTGCTGTTCACTTCGGCGATGCTGAACGTTTCGGTGCCGGCGACGCCGACCGCGGTATTATTGGTCACGAGAATCAGTTGTCCCAACCCGTTTGCGCCAATCGTCCACGTTCCTGCGGTGATTTTGTCTCCACCAGCCAGCGAGACGGCGCCACCGGAACTGACGTAATCCTGCTCGCCTGCGGTGATAGTCCCACCAGCGGCTAGGGCAAATGCCCCGGCAATCGCGTAGGTGTTTTTCTTGGCATCTTCGCCCCCAACGTAAAATGTGTAAGTCCCTGGCACGAAGGTGGCGGCGTTGTTGGTTCCACCGACGGCAACATTGCCGGTGGCCGTAGCTGTGGCGCTGCTGGTAGCGGTCGCCGTAATCACGACGGCTCCCGCAGTGCCCGGAGCAGTGTAGGTGGTATTCGCGCCGCTGACCGTATGTGCCGGATTAAAACTTCCGCACGTGCCCGTGGGCGTGCAAGTCCAATCTACTCCCGCGTTCGCGCTGTCATTCGTAACCGTGGCGCTGATCGTCGCTGTCCCACTGGGTTGCAAGTTAGCGGGCGGAGCGGCGGTCAGTGAAATGGCCACCGAACCGGACGACGCTGCAGTGACCGTGACAGTGGCGGCAGCCGTTGTCGTGGGACTGGTCGTGGACGCTGCTGTAATGGTCACGCTCGCAGCGGATGCCGGCGCAGTGTAGGTAGTGGTCGCACCACTGGCCGTGTGCGCCGGACTAAAGGAACCGCAGGATCCAGCGGGTGCGCAACTCCAGTCTACCCCTCCACTTGCAGTATCGTTGGAGACGGTGGCGGAGATGGTCGCGGTTCCGCTTGCCGCTAAAGATTTAGGCGGCGCCTGTGTCAGCGCGATTGAAATCGTTCCCGCAGGGTGCGAGGTCGAACCCGATCCTACGGCGCCGCACCCGGACAGACTCACGGCCACAAACAGAAGGGTAACACTTGCCAACAGCTCAAACGTCCACGTTGCGCGAACTTTCTTCACGACAGCCTCCTAAGAATTTAGTCTTCAAGAATTAAATCCACCGCATCTCAATCAACAGCGGGCTTCCAAATCCGAGAAAGGCGCTTTCAACCAAAATCCGCACCCAATCTTTTGCGCGAGGCATGCGTCGATTGCGCACTCGCGTGGTTATGACGCGAAATTGCCTGACTGATTGAGAATCAACAATCGGGGATCGACTCTACTGTGGCCGGTAATTCCGTGTAATTTCCGCAGCGGAAAAAGAGGAAGAAAAATAATCCCTACAGGCATGCTTGCAGGAAACTACGTGCCTATCTTGATTGCCGCTTCCCGCTACTTCTTTAAAAATGGCCTCGCCGGTCAAAAGTAAAAAGAGGTGCTCCATGGTCAAATCAAAAGCCTATCGGAACGGTGGCGGGCGAACGAAGAACGACAAGAACAAAGTGCGTTACGCTGTTGTGGGGCTGGGCTATATTTCGCAGGACGCCACCCTGCCGGCATTTTTTAACGCCAGAAAGAATTCAGAAGTGCGGGCGCTGGTGACGGCGGATCCCATCAAAGCGCGGCGCCTCAGCGAAAAATACGACGTTCCTTTCTTTTATCCGTATGAAGAATTCGATCTGTGCCTCAAGAGCGGCGAGATCGACGCCGTCTACATCGCGTTGCCAAATTCCATGCACCACGCGTACGCTGTAGCCGCGGCCAATGCAGGAATTCATGTCCTTTGCGAAAAGCCCATGGCTTTGGATGAAACCGAATGCCGGTCCATGATTACAGCCGCCGAAGAAAACGGCGTGAAGCTGATGATCGCGTATCGTCTCCACTTTGAAAGGGCCAATCTGAACGCCATCGAAGCGATCCGCTGCGGAAAAATCGGCCAGCCGCGAATATTCAGTTCCGTATTTACGCAACAGGTGGCCAGCGGAAACATTCGCCTCCAGCGCGAATTGGGCGGAGGCCCGGTATGGGACGTAGGCATTTACTGCGTCAACGCCGCGAGATATTTGTTTCAATCCGAGCCTGAGGAAGTTTTTGCGTTTCAAGCCACCAGTGACGATGAACGTTTCCGCGAAGTGGAAGAGAGCGTGACCGCGGTGCTCCGCTTCCCGGACGCGCGCTTGGCCACGTTCACTTGCAGTTTTGGCGCTTCCGACGTTTCTGAATTCCAGGTTGTGGGCACGAAAGGAAATCTTCGCGCCGATCCCGCCTATGATTTTTCCCAGGGCTTGCAACTGAAGATCACCGTCAACGGCAAAACGCGCGAGAGCGTCTTCCCGAAATCCGACCAGTTCGCGCCGGAACTTCTGTATTTTTCCGATTGCATCCTGAACAACCGGGACCCGGAACCATCCGGAAAGGAAGGCCTGGCGGACATAAGAATTATTCGCGCCATCTATGAATCCATCGAAACGAAGAAGCCGGTTTCCATCCAACAAACCGACATCGAACGGCGGCCCGGTATTGGCCAGGAAATTAACCGCCCGCCCATCCTGAAACCCCAACTGGTCCGCGCCGCAAGCCCGAGCCGGTAAGCGCGGCGCAGAACGAAAAAAGCGGCAAGCCCGCTGGGATCGAAACCTCGGAATTGTAGCCAAGATCATAATTTCTTTGCGCGTATTTTCAACCCTCCAGCCCGTTCCTACAGGAAAGCCCGTATGTACTTATCTCCGGTGTTAAACCTAATATGTGAGCCTAACTTTAGCAGCTATATTGCTGAACATTTTAGTTTTGGCGCGATTTCGCCCAAGGAAAAATGGCCATAATTCTGGAAATTCAGCGGACAATGTCGAGGGCAATCTGAGAAACCGAAATTCAATTCGTGCCGCCGTAAAGCACGCTAAATCAAAATCAGGGCCCGGCCATTCCGGCATAGATTATTTCCTTCGAGGTGATCGCTCGTGAGATCGTTCCGTGTCCTGCTTGTGGACGACCATGAAGCCAGCAGACGCGCCCTTCGCTCCTTGCTCTCCTCGCGTCCGGAATGGCTCATCTGCGGCGAAGCCGTGGATGGTGTCGACGCGGTGGAAAAGGCGAAAGCCTTTCGTCCGGATGTTGTATTGATGGATATTTCCATGCCTCGGATGAACGGCCTCGATGCCACCCGAATCATACGAAGGGATCTTCCCGAATCGAAAGTGATCATCGTCAGCCAGAACGATCCCGCCATCGTAGACATCCAGGCCCGCGAGGTGGATGCCTCGGCGCACATTGCCAAAAATAATTTACATCAAGATTTATTCCCCACCCTTGAGAATGTATTGAATCATCGGAATTCCGCGCCGGCGGAAAATCCCAGGTCGAACGGGCACGCCTCGCCGTCTTCCGGATGGGTGGCCGGAAGCGGAGAAATGGCGCGCCTCATTCGGGAAAAAGATTGGGCCCAGACTTCTCTCGGCCCCTTGGAAACCTGGCCGCAGAGCCTGAAGATTGCCGTCAATCTCATGCTCAATTCCCGCCATCCCATGTGGGTCGGTTGGGGCAAGGAAATGCCTTTTTTGTACAACGACGCCTACATCTCCGTATTGGGATTGGCGAAACATCCAGACGCTTTGGGCCGGCCCACACAGGAAGTTTGGCAAGAAATCTGGCACATCTGCGGACCACTGGCCGAAAAAGTATTTGAAAAAGGCGAAGCCACTTTTGTCGACGACGTTCGATTCTTCATGAATCGGGGAACCTTCTTAGAAGAGACCTACGTTTCATTTTCCTACAATCCCATTTACGATGAATCGGGAAATATCGCCGGCCTGTTTTGCCCGAACACGGAGACGACTCCAAAGATCCTCAACGCCCGGCGATTGCAAACCCTTTCTGAACTTGCCGCCAAAGCGCTTGTCGAGCGTTCTGCGGAGGCTGCTTGCGCATCGAGTTTCATCACTCTGGCCAAAAATCCGGCCGATATTCCTTTCGCGCTTCTTTATTTGCTGGATGCGGAAGGGACCCACGCTATCTTCGAGCAAAGCACCGGAGTTTCCGGGGACATTCACCGCATGTGTCCTACGCAGATTGACTTGGACGAGAAATCGACAGAGTCCCGATTTTGGAGAATGAATGAAATCCTGGACAGCGGCCGATCACGAATCGTCTCGCTGAAAAATCTGGAATCCGTTCCGCTTGGCCCAGCCGGCCAGCCCACGGCCGAAGCGATCGTCCTTCCGGTGGCGTCAGGCAGGCAGGATCGCCCGATTGGCGTTTTAATTGCCGGCATCAATCCCAATCGCAAATTGGATTCGGAATATCAGACGTTCTACGAATTGCTCGCGGGGCAGGTAGCCACTGCGATTCAAAACGCGCGCGCCGCCGAAGAAGATCGGAAACGCGCAGACGCGTTGGCGGAAATAGACCGCGCTAAAACTGTATTCTTCAACAATGTAAGCCATGAATTTCGCACACCGTTGACCCTCATGCTCGGTCCGGTCGAGGATTTACTTTCCAGAAGCCACACCGACCTTTCTCCCTCGGCCAAAAATCAATTGGAACTTGTCAACCGCAACGGGTCGCGGCTCCTGCGTCTCGTCAATACTCTCCTGGATTTTTCTCGAATTGAAGCGGGCCGCATGCAGGCCGTTTATCAGCCTACCGATCTTCCCGCGTTCACCGTTGAACTCGCCAGCGTATTTCGTTCCGCGACGGAAAAAGCCGGCCTGCGTCTTGAATTGGACTGCCCCAAACTCGACCAGCCTGTTTTCGTCGATCGGGACATGTGGGAAAAGATCGTGCTCAATCTGATCTCCAACGCCTTCAAATTCACTTTTGAGGGAGAAATTGCGATCTCACTGATTCAGGAGGGGAATTCTGTCGAATTGCGCGTCCGTGATACGGGCGTAGGCATCCCCGCGAATGAGCTTCCCCGTTTGTTCGATCGTTTCCATCGCGTTCAAAATGCGCGCAGCCGCACGCACGAAGGCAGCGGCATCGGCCTGGCCTTCGTTCAGGAACTTGTCAAACTTCACGGCGGCGCCGTGCGCGTGGAGAGCGTCGCTGGAAAAGGCAGCACGTTTATCGTTCGCCTCCCCCTGGGAAGCGCTCACCTGCCTTCGGACAGAATTGGAGGCGGACGAAGTCTCGCTTCCACCGCGGTCGGCGCGACGCCGTTCCTGCAGGAAGCGCTCGGTTGGCTTCCAGGCGCCGAGAATACATCGCCTCAGGATGAATTGCCCCTGGGTTTCGAATTGATGCAAGTTCCCTGCCCTCCAATTTCTGAAAACAGTGATCCCTCGCCGGGTCGCCCGCGCGTCCTGATTGCGGACGATAACGCCGACATGCGCCAGTACCTCGTTCGACTGCTCGCGGAAAGATATAGCGTAAAGGCTGTGCCGAACGGAAAAGCGGCGCTCGAAGCGGTAGCGGAACGCACGCCGGATTTGATCCTGTCAGACGTAATGATGCCTGAATTAGACGGCTTCGGCCTGCTGCGTGAATTACGGTCCAATCCAAAAACAAAAACCATTCCCATCATTTTGCTCTCCGCTCGCGCCGGCGAAGAATCGCGCGTGGAAGGAATGGAACACGGCGCGGATGATTATTTGATCAAGCCGTTCAGCGTCCGCGAGTTGCTGGCGCGCGTGCAAACGCATCTGGAAATGTCGCGTGTGCGCAAGCAGGCTGAGGATGCCTTACGCGACAAGGAGCGGCGCCTGAGACTTGCCACGGAGGCCGCGCAACTCGGCATCTGGCATTGGTACCTGGACGAGGACCGAGCCACGTGGGAGAACGATCGCCCGTACGAAATCTTCGGCCGCGCTCGCGAAGATGGCCCCATCAACGACGCAGAATTCAAGGCGAGTATCCTTCATCCCGATGACGCGCAAGCCTATGACCACGCCGTTTCCCAAATGCTGCAAACCGGCGGGCGTTTCTTCTTCCAAGGCAGGATCCGGCGAAAGGATGGGGCAATCGGCTGGGTGGAATTTACAGGCCAGCTCGAATATAAAGCCGACGGTACCCCACGGCGCGTGTTGGGGACCGTGCTGGATATCACCGAGAGAAAAGAAATTGAAGAACGAGAACGTCGAATGGCTGCGGAAGCCATAGCAGCGACGGCAAAATTCCGAGCGGTGTTCGAACAATCCTCGGTTTTCGCGGGAATCATGACCCTTGATGGCATAGTGATTGACGCCAATCGGCTCTCCCTGGAGGCTTGCGGCTATCGGAAGGACGAAGTTTTAGGGCGTCTCTTCTGGGAAACAGGATGGTGGCGCGCTTCCGGGGAAGTGCAGGCGAAAATCCGCGCCGGAACGGAGCAAGCGGCCAAGGGCATTCCTTACACCGAAACACTTCCCTATCACTGGGCCGATGGCACTCAGCGCGTCGTGGAGCTCGCTCTCCATCCAATTTTGGACGCCGAAGGC
>PMOP01000101.1:0-4185 GCA_003161495.1 Acidobacteriota bacterium
TTTTGCCTGATCTGCTTCGGCACCATGACTTCGACATACATCGCGCCGTGCATTTCCTCTTTGCCCGGGGCTCCCGCATATTCTCCGCCCACGTAGAAAAACGCTTCGCGCCCGACGTTTTCCATCGAAAACGTTGGAATCGAGGCAGGCGGCATCGCCGAATTTTTTGAATCGGCCGCTTGCGCGCCGCGTCGAATGCCGGCCACCGCGGCAAGCATCGCAACGAATAATATGGCCAGTCCTGCTTTTACGATTCGACGGTTCATAATTTCCTCTCTCATGTAGTTCCCGTTTGAAGTGCTGTAATCGTTCTCGAATTGCACGATTGACGGGTCGGCGAACTTCCGTGGCGCCGGCGTCCCGCCGGCGCCACCAGAAACGCGCGCCGGAACTTATTACGCTTTTAGCCGAGGGAACAACCGCTCGGCATTTCCACGATTGATCGCCTGCAAGTCGCTCTCCGAAAATCCGAAATGGTCGAGAGGTCCCGCAGAAACAGGGTATGGCACGATTGGGTAGTCGCTGCCGAAAAGGATCTGCGACACGGGAACCACTTTCGTCAGCGCGGACAGGGGCGCCGGATACGTCGCATGCGCGACGTCAAAGAAAAGCTGCTTCACTTCATCCATCATCGCCGCGGTTTCTTTCTCCGAACGTTTTTCCGGCAGGGATTCGGTGACGCGATTTGCAAGCACCGGCAGCGTTCCTCCGGAATGTGGAAAGATAAACCGGATGTTCGGGTAGCGCCGGAACGAATCGTTTTTCAGGAAGCTGACCACGGCTCGCGCGATGTCAAAATCGTACTCCACGACGCTGTCGATCACGCCGGGCTGCAGCGCGCGGCAACAGATGGGCGGCGCGGAGTGAAAGAAGATCGCGGCCTTGCGGCGGTTCAGTTCCTCGAACACGGGAGCAAAAACGGGATCGCCCGGCCACTTATCCGCATAGCTCGTCCACAGCCCGATGCCGTCGGCCTTGAGGGTGTCGAATGCATATTCAATTTCGCGCAGGCTGCCGTCCGTGTCGGGCAGCGGCAGCGCGGCAAAATGCCCGAAGCGGCCCGGATAATCTCGCACGAGCTGTTGCGAGTAATCATTATTTTGCCGCGCCAGCTTGCGCGCCCGCTCGGACTTGTCGGAGAACGAATCCTGCACGACGCGAGTCATGGGCGAGAGCATCGAAGTGGCGATGCCGTTTTTGTCCATCGTCTCAATGTGCAGAGCGGGCGTCCATGTGGGAAGGGGATGCCCGGTCGCGAGAATCTCTTTCTCCATGACCTTTGTATAAAATGGCGGCACGGTGTGACTGTGGATATCGATGCGGCCCGTAAGGGCGGCGGGCATGCCCGCTCGCGCCAGCAAATCGCCGTGGGGCAGAAGCGAACTTGCTCCCGCCATCCCAAGCCATTGCAGAATTTCTCGCCGCGAAGATCCCGCGCCGGACCCGCGGCGCACATCGCATTGCCGCTCAATTTCTTTCATTTCGTCTTTTTCACGCGAGGCAGGAAATTTCACCGGCGCGCCCTCCGCACCTTACGATTCTCATACTATTTCCACCCGACCGGCAATCTACACCCCGCCGCTCTCCCAAACAATGCGAAAGTAAAAGCAGCCAGGCACTCGCGCCTGAACCAACAGAAGGGCCGCGCGCCAGCGCGAAGTTTTTCGTAGCGCCGGCGTCCCGCCGGCGTTTTTGCAACATGTGCAGTGTGGGACAACTTCGGCACTGCAACCCGAATCGCCCGCGCGGAAGCCATGACCACGAATAGGGATTGCATTTCAGTGGAAGCAGTCCTGTGGCACAATGGCGCCAAAGGGGAGTTCATGAACATGTTCTTTCCAACCGTTAATGCAACCAAGCGTCGCGGTCCTTGCATGATCCCGTGCATCGCCCTGTCCGCGATGGGCGCGATCCTTCTGCTTGTGGCCCCCGCGCCGCGAGCCCAAAACGCCGCCCCGCAGGGTGAAAAGAGCGAAGCGCCTCCTGCGGGCAACGCTGAAAACGGGAAAAAGATTTTCACGAAAGACGGCTGCTACGAATGTCACGGCCGCGAGGGTCAAGGCGCCGCACAGGGAGCGGGGCCGCGCATCGGCCCGCTGCAACTTTCCTTTGAGGCATTCACGAAATACGTCCACCAGCCCACGGGCCAGATGCCGCCGTACACGAGCAAAGTAATTTCCGATCAGGAACTCGCCGACATTTACGCCTACTTGCAGTCGAGGCCCAAGGCCACTCCGTCCAGAGATATTCCACTGCTCAATCAATAAAGGTGACGCGGCTCTGTTGAAGTCCTCGCTTTTGCCGCTGGATTTGCTGTAGCCCGCCTGGTTCGATGCACGTATCCGCACAAATCAACAAACTGCTTTTCAACTCGACGCGTTTGCTGATTGCACAGCCCTTGCACTACGCACTCGAAGTCCACTGAGTTCGCCGCCTGGAAGGGACCGCGCCAGTAAAATCGGCGAAAATGCGCCGTGGACCCAACCCCTACTGGCAACATCGAGCGCCTGGCGCTGTCAAATTCCTGGTGGAAACGCACCCCAATCCAGCCAAAAGGTAAAAAGCCAGTTTCCGATTAGCAGGGGACTTCACGGGACTTGTCAAACCAGCAAGTTCAACCGGAGACGTGTCGGGTGTATAAGTGTGCCTACCCGGACGGGCAAACCGGAAGTCCACACTGATATGCGAGGAACCATGAAGCGCCAAGCGCTGAGACTCGTTATTCGATCTGTTTGCATAATCGCCTTCTGCGTCCTCGGTGGCTCTAAATCATTCGAGACACCGGCTCCGCCGCAGAATGATGACTCGGTCGCCAAGCAATTTGTGGGAATGTGGCGGCTTGTGTCATGGACACAGCGGATGGTCGATGGAACGACAAAACCGAACTCCCAGAGTGTCGGCTACATCATCTATACCGACAACAGCCATATGTGCTTCGTTGCCATGAATCCAAACAGGCCCAAGTGGAAGTCAGATTTGACACCGAGTACCGAAGAAATGGTCTCGGGGTTGGGGAACGGTGGTTTCTACGCCTATTGCGCCACCGTTGAAGTTCACGCGAAGGAAGGATTCATCCTTCACCATGTTGAAATCGATAAATCTCCCAACTTGGTCGGTGGAACGCGCAAGCGATGGTTTACATTTCAGGGACCAAATCGGGTCGCATTAAGAATCGACCGATCAGAAACCAATCCGTCTATTGTCGAAAGTACATTGATCTGGGAGAGAATCCAGAAATGAAACATTAGATTTCATTGAAGGAACTCGCCGAAGGGCCATGTCGCGAACCGCGAAATACTCAAAAGTTCTGTGAAACGGGGTTATCGGAAACTGGCCCGAACCACCCCAAAATAATGCCGTGTACGTCCGTGCGCCCACTGTGCCGTTTTATTCTGGGCGCTTTCAGCGCTGCAACGAGCAAGGAATAATGATTTGGATATTTGTTCAGCGCGGCTGCGTGACGGCCTCAACCAGCGCCGGCTCTCCGCGCTTGACGACTTCTTTTGCGCGCAGAATTGCTGGCCCGAGGTCCTTCGGATCCGTAATGGGGCCTTCGGAATAAACGCCCATGCCTTTGGCGACCATGGCGAAGTTGATGTTGGGATCGGTGATGGTCGTGCCAATCGAAGCGCGATCGATGCCGCGGCTGCGGCGGTCGGCCATGCGCTGCACGTGCATGACTTCCTGGTGATAGGCGCGATTGTTGTGCATGACGCTGAGGAGCGGAATGTGATGATGCGCCGAAGTCCAGAGAACTCCGGGCGCGTACATCAAGTCACCGTCATTTTGAATGGTGACGGTAAGGCGGCCGTGTTTTTTATTCGCCAGCGCGGCGCCGAGCGCGGCGGGCGCGCCGTAGCCCACGCCGAATCCGCCCGACGAGCCGATGTATTGGTAAAACTTGTCAAAATTCCACAGGCGCAGCGGCCAGCGGTTCACCCAGGGTGAAACTTCGCAGACGAGAGACCAGTCTTCCTCTTTGATCGCTCCCCAGATTTCCGCGCATAAGCGCGCCGTGGTGATCGGGCTCGCATCCCATCCGTAGGCGGCTTCATCGCGGGCTCGGCGTAACGCTTCGTCATGCAGCGCCGCAAGTTTTTTGCCCCGATCCGCGAACATTCTTTTGCGATCGTCCGTCAACAGGCGCTTGACGGCCTCGATCAGCGACGGCAGGGTCGCTTCCGC
>PMOP01000101.1:4205-16225 GCA_003161495.1 Acidobacteriota bacterium
GAGGAGCGGTGCAATTGATCGCGATAAGAATTGATTGTGCCCCAGAAATTCAACGCTTCAAGGCCGAGGATCACGTCCGCGCCGCCAATTACCGCGCGCGTGCGCTCGGTCTGATTCAGAGGATGCTGCGAAGGGAAATTCATGCGCGCCGCCAAATCCACGATGGGCGCCTGCAGAGTTTCGGCAAGTTCGATCGTGTATTTCAGCCCGTCAGCGGTGCGCGCGGTGCGCTCGAGTAAAATGACCGGATTTTCCGCGGCCACCAGCATGCGCGCCGCTTCCGCCACCGAGCCCGAATCTCCCTGCGGCGGCATGGCGTGCGTGAGTTTCGGAATGTGGAATTTGGCGTCATCGGGAATCGCGCCCTCTTGCAGCTCGCCGTCCGCGACCAGAAGCACGGGGGCCATGGGCGGCGTCATCGCAATTTTATAAGCGCGCACGGCGGATTCCGCGAAATGGTCCAGCGACATCGGTACGTCATCCCACTTCAAACAATCGCGAACGATTGCCGCGGCGTCCTGAACGCTGTGGTCCCATTCCACTCCCGGGCGCCGCGAATTAATTTCCAGCGCGTTGCCGGCGATCAGATAAACCGGCACGCGATCGCAGAACGCGTTGTAAATGGCCATCGATCCGTGCTGCAAACCAACGTCGCTGTGGAGAAAGACTGCCATCGGCTTGCCTTCGATTTTTGAATAGCCGTGAGCCATGGCCACGGCCGATTCTTCGTGGCAGCAGGTGATGAATTCCGGATTCTCATTTCCACCATAATTGATCACCGATTCGTGCAGGCCGCGGAAACTCGATCCCGGATTGGAGGCCACGTATTCGATACCCAGCGATTTGATCACATCCACCATGAAGTCGGAACCGGAGCGGTTCTCGGTCAGAACATCCAGCACGGCGGGCGTGCCGGTTTCCAGTTCCTTCGGCATGGGCTGCGCGGTGCCGGCGCGGGAAACCTCGGCCTGCTGGGCGTTGGCGACCGACGGCAGAGCGGCGAGCGCCGCCGCGCCTGCTGCGGCGCCCTTCAGGAATTTGCGGCGATCGATCGCGTCTTTTTTGGATTTTCGCATCGTGTTTTCCAGTAATCCCGCAAGGAGATTTTATTCATCTCGAAAGATTTTCCGTCTGAAAGGCCACCTTATGCCAGTGACCCATGAGAGTCAAGCACGCTGCAAATCCACGAGGGCACGCCCGGGCATGTCGCTTATCACGGCTTTGGAAGCGAACGATTTGTTCTTTGAATTGGCTTTGCCTGACGATCTGGGGCAGGATGGAAGCGGAGGAAAAGGGTTTTAGGCTTGCTTGAAGTCCAGACTTTTATCTTCCAAATCGAACGGGAACACCCCGTCTTTCCCGCAGCACTAAATCTGTAGCAGACACCTCGCTGTGTTCTGGCAAATTAAAATTTCTTAGAGTCAGCTTCGAGCGGATTCTTATATTTTCTATCTTCGCTTAGTGGATTTCGCTGGAAGCATATTTTTAGGAGGCATAATGTTAACAGACCAAAATCTCTTACTGGAAGATGTGTATCCGGGCCACGCGCCAAAACGCAGCGTGGTATTGCCTGCGCCTGAAATCGCTCGGCCAAATCGTGTTTTTGCCGAGGCCCTGCTGGAAAATTCCACGACGCGACAACGCCGAAGCCCGATGGACTGGGCCTTTTCCTTTTTCATTCATTTCGCCATTCTGGTTTTGTTGCTCTTTCTTCCGCTTTATTTTTCGCAAGGAATTGACATGAAGAGGCTGGAAACAACGCTGCTGGTCGCGCCCATGCCGCCCATGGCTCCCGCGCCGCCGCCTCCAGCTTCGGCGGCTCGCGTCGTTCACGTTGCTCCGAAAGTTTTCACCCCCGGAAAGCTGACCGCCCCAACGTTTATTCCCAAGGCGGTTCCAACGGCCTCCACTGACTCCGCTCCGCCGCAGGAAGCGTTTGCGGGGGCCATGGGTGCAGTGCCGGGAGGGGTCCCAGGCGGCATGATCGGGGGGATCACTGGCGGAATGCCGAACGTTGCGGCACCCGCATTCGCGCCGCCGGTTGCCGAGGGCCCGAAACGCCCGGTTCGCATCGGGGGTGACGTAAAACCGCCGCGCTTGATCACCGGACCTGCCGCGATTTATCCGGTCCTGGCGGCCCAGGCTCATGTCCACGGAATGGTTGTTATCGATGCCATTATTGATGAACATGGCAACGTGGTCCAGGAAAAGGTGGTCAGTGGACACCCGCTGCTCATTCAGGCAGCCCTGAAAGCTGTTTCACAACGAAAATATGAACCAACGGTCCTCGACGGTGAACCCACACCGGTTGACCTGCGAGTTGAGGTCAACTTCCAAATGTAGTGACCCGCCACTTCCCGCCAACGACCTGCGCGCGGCCAACTCTGCACGGCCGCGCGCAAGTCTCACCCCTATACAGAATGCGCACATGTTTTCTGTCAGATCAGCGTGAAATTCGGGAAGTTATAAGCTGAGTGTTTCCTCCTGCGAACTTGTATAAGGGGATGGGCTTGACCCACTCTGAACCAATCCCTCAGACTAGGATGAGGGGTTACACCTGGCGGTTCCTATTGCGCGGAGTGCCATTGGAAGCAAGCGGCATTTCGGAGCTTGGGCGCAACCCCATACTTCATTCATGAGCAAATCACCGGAGAACGCGAAACAGGAACCCCGTGCAATACCGGTCGTTCTGGCCGTCGACGACGATCCCGCCGTGCTTCGCATCATTGAATCGCAACTCACGCGTCACGAAATCGTGGTGAAGACAGCGGCCAACGGCGAAGAAGCCCTTCTGATTCTCAAGGGGCTGGTGCCGGCCGTCATGATCCTGGATGTAATGATGGATGGAATTTCCGGCTACGACTTGTGCCATCTGGTGAAACGCGATCGGCGGCTGCAGGAAGTGCCCGTCATATTTTTGACTTCGCGTGGAACCCCGCAGGACTACAAGACGGGGCACGAACTTGGGGCGGTAATTTATATGGTGAAACCTCTCAAGGCGGAAAAATTGATTCACATCGTGCAAATGCTGATTCCCGTGTCAGCCTAGCGGATTTTTCCTGGAATATTTTCCAGAGAATTCTCGAGCACTGGCAGAACGGACGGCCATCAGGCCCGCGCGTATTCCTTCTCAAACTGTCCTAATGCCAATTCAAGTTTTGCAAGTTCCTCTTGCAGCGTGACCAGGCCTTCTTTGGATCCGACCACGGATCCGGCCCTTCCGATTTCCTCCAGCTTGGAAGCCGATTGCACGACGCCATGCGCGAAAAGATTTTCCGCCGAGCCTTTGAGCGCGTGCGCTCCTCGCACGAGAACATTGGAATCTTGGCTTGCAATGGCTGCGCGAATTTTTTCCATGTGCTTCGGCGCCTGCGTCAGGAAAATCTCCTTCACTTCTAGAAGAAGCTGAAAATCTCCGTCCAGAGAATCAAGGACTGCGCCCACATCGAACACCGGATCGTAAGATCGCGCGTTCGTTTCGCCATATTTGCCTTCATTGGAGTAGCCCGTGAGCTTGTCGATGGCTTCAAAAAGCACTTCTCTCTCAATGGGCTTGGAAATATACGCGTCCATTCCGGCCGCCAGGCAGCGTTCCCTGTCCTCTTTCATCGCCGAAGCCGTCGTGGCGATGATGGGAATATGCTCGCCCGTATTTTTTTCCTGCTCTTTCCGGCGAATCACCGCGGTCACTTCGACGCCGCTCATTTCCGGCATCTGCACGTCCATCAGAATCAGGTCGAATCGCTCGCTCTCCATGGCGGCGAGAGCATCGTGGCCATTGTTGGCGACGACGATTTGGTGTCCCCGCTTGCGGACCAGGCGCTGGGCGATGATCTGGTTGATGGTGTTGTCCTCGACCAGAAGAATACGCAGCTCCGGCCGACCCTCACGGCCCGGCCGGCGCGAAGCGAGCAAAGCGGAGTCGGAACCGCCGCCCGGCAAGTACGCCCTTTTTGCCGCTTGTTTCTGCAGGCCAAAACGCGCGGTAAAGTGGAAGGCGCTCCCACGTTTCGCCTCGCTCTCCACCCAGATCTTGCCTGACATCAAATGCACGAGGCGCGACGAAATGGAAAGGCCGAGCCCGGTTCCTCCATATTTTCGCGTCGTGGAATTGTCGCCCTGCGCGAAGGCTTCAAAAATAAGTTGCTGCTTTTCCTCGGGAATCCCAATGCCCGAGTCCGCGACCGAGAAATGCAGGCAGATATCCTTATCGGACAGCGAATCTTTTTCGATTTTCAGGACGACTTCGCCGCGTTCGGTAAACTTGATCGCATTATCGACCAGATTCGACAAAACCTGATGCAGCCGGCCCGCGTCGCCCATCAACGCGTCCGGCACATCCGACGCGATGTGGCTCGAAAGTTCCAGGCCCTTCTGCCTCGCGCGCACGCCTAATATTTTCACCATCTCGTGGATACCGTAGCGCAGGGAAAACTCGGTGGAATCGAGCTCCAGTTTTCCCGCCTCGATCTTGGAAAAATCCAGAATGTCATTGATGAGCCGCAGCAGGGATTTTCCAGATTCCCGGACCATGCCCAGATATTCCTTCTGCTCCTGCGAGAGATCCGTTTCCAGCGTCAGTTCCGTCATGCCGATCACGGCGTTCATGGGCGTGCGGATTTCGTGGCTCATGTGCGCAAGGAACGCGCTTTTGGCCAGGTTGGCTGCTTCGGCGGCTTCCTTCGCTCTTTGCAATTCCTCTTCCGAACGTTTGCGGACGGTGATATCGACCAGCGTTCCCTGGCGGCGGATCATGCGGCCAGTCGCGTCTCCAATGGCGTTGGAGTTGTCGATGCAGATGATCGGCGTTCCTTCTTTCCGCAGCAAAGTAATTTCTCGCGTGACCGGTATGGAGAGATCCGTCCGTTCGCGCGGCGGGAAAGCATCTGCCGGGTTATTGAAATAAAGTTTGCCGATCTTGGTGCCGACGAGTTCGTCCCGATGGGAATAGCCGAGCATACGAACCATCGCCGGATTCACATCCAGCAAGGTTCCGTCGTGATCGCAGAAATAGACGCCTTCCTGGAGCGTTTCAAACAGTTCGGTGAAGCGCGTCTCGCTCTCGCGCTGCGCCGTAATATCTCGCGCCAGCCCGCTCGCGCCGACGACCTCGCCGTTTTTTACAATCGCCTGCAAAACACAATCGAAATAATGCACCGCCCCCGTTTTCTTGAGGACCGCCCGGACCGTGCCTGTCCAGGTTCTCCTCTCCACGAACCAGGCCACGGAATCTTTCAAGTGGTCCATTCGGGGCTCATCGAAAAACTCGTCCATGCGATGCCCCACAAGTTCGGGGTAACTGAATCCGAAAACCTGGGTGATGCGCTGATTCACCGTGCGGATTTCCCCATCCAGCGAAATCGTAAAAATCAGATGATCGAGGCTGTCGATCAAGTCGCGGTAACCTTGCCGGGAATTAGAAATAACTTCAGCAAGCCTTTCCAGCTGTTCAGCGCTGGCAGGCGAATCCTGCATCTTCTGGACTCCGCGGGCATAGCCCCGCAATTCGTCGATTTCCCGCTTCTTGCTCCAAATGTAGACTCCAAACAGGATGATGAGAACGCCCACCCCTACTGGGAGCGCTTCGAGGTGCAATGGGCTGCTTTGCAGAGCTTGGTAGGACAGGACGGCAATGCCAACGGCAAGGATCGCCAGCATCAAAATCGCCAGGCGCCACACATCATTTTCCTTGCGTTCGAGCCGGTCGAGTTCCTGCGGCGTCTTAGTAGGTTCCTGATTGCCAGCGGACATAGGTCGTTTCCTCGCTCGATCTGGAAGGGCGAAACGGAAGAAAATCGCGAACGCCTTATCTCTATCGTAGGACCGTGTGCCGGATTGGAGCAATCGGATTTGCCCGCCGAGTTTCTATAACGAAATGAGGCTCTACTTTCGCCAA
Source organism: Acidobacteriota bacterium (assembly GCA_003161495.1). GTDB lineage: Bacteria > Acidobacteriota > Terriglobia > Acidiferrales > UBA7541 > Palsa-360. Next base: position 10,102 of record PMOP01000101.1, read on the forward strand.
GGAGTTCACTGATAAGACCCCAAAGCGGCCCCGGCTAAGGATTTAGCGTGCGAAGTATAGTTAAAGGTATATGTTGCACAACAAGCTATCGGCAAAGGCTTGCGTTGCCATAGTTTGTGGGCGAGACTGGAATCAGACCATCAGATAAGGCGCCCTCTCACTTGTCCCGTGCCTTTATGAAGTAATGTGATGTTACGAGGCTCTGACTCATGTCATCCGATAAGCGCACGGAAGCCAATAAAGCCATTGCGGTTCCCGAGGAGCGTCGAAGAAATTTGCGGTTTCCGTTTTCGGCTTCCGTGGAAGCTATCGAGAATCAGTCAGGGACGAAGGTTGTAGGGCGCACCAGCGATCTGGGCCTGGGTGGATGTTACGTGGATACGATTAGCCCCTTTCCCGTAGGGACGGAAGCAAAAATACGAATCACGCGGGATAACGAAAGTTTCGATGCGCAGGCCAAGGTCGTTTTTTCCATGGTTGGCATGGGCATGGGCCTTGCTTTCGTATCCGCTCAACCGAAACAAGTGCGGCTTTTCCAAAGATGGGTGCAGGAAATCAGCGGCCAGCCCGTTTCCGCCCAGGAAGCTCCCGTGCAAAGTTCACAAGAATCGGCGCCGGCCGAGGAAACACAAACGTTAAAGAATGTCGTTCTTAGCGATCTGATCATGACGCTCATGCAAAAGAAAGTCCTCACCGATTTGGAAGGCAAGGATTTGCTCAGGAAACTTTTCAAGTAGTAATCGTCCGTATGACACTTGACGGCCGGCAGCGAAAACCATGCTACGTCCTCCGCTCAAGCAAATCGTGCATCGCGCCGCGCACTGGCGTTGTCCAAACTGCGGACGCGGCCGGTTATTTCGCGGCGTTTTTCGCATGCTGCCGAGTTGTCCGGAATGCGGGCTTTCCTATTTTCCCGAGCAGGGATACTACGTGGGAGCCATGATCATCAACTACGTGGCCACCACGGCTGTCGTCGTGGCCATATTTCTTTTTTCATTGCTGTTTCGGGATTTCACCGCGCTCTCCACCAATTCCAAAATCTTATTGTGGATGGCCTTTGCCATCGTACTTTCCTTAAGCCTGATGCGGCATGCCTACAGCTTCTGGCTAGGTATCGATTTCTGGATCAAGCCAAGGCAGCCGGACGTTTCCACGATGGAGAAATTCTGAACGTTTGCCGCGAAGTAAATGATTACAACCGATTGCCTGCAGCATTAAGACATTCGTACAGGCGGAGTGTTTCGTCCACCATTTGATTCGCGGAAAAACGTGCGATGGCCGTTTCGCGAGCGGCTCTGCCGAGGCGGGTTGCCTCATCAGAGTGCGCAACCAGGCGCGCGATGGCGGATGAAAACTCGCCGGGGTCTAGAGCATTTACGAGCAAGCCGTTTTTGCCGTGGTCCACGGCTTCGGGAATTCCTCCACGGGCGATGGCCACGACGGGCAGGGCGTGCGCCATTGCCGCGAGCAGCGCGCTACCAAGCGGCTCTTCGTGGGAAGGGAACGCGAAGACGTCCATGGCCGCGAACATGGTTTCGATATCGGTGGAGGAAGACAGGAATTTTACCGCGCCGGCCACGTTAACATTTCGCGCGAGAGATTTCAGTGTCGTCAATTCCGGACCTTCCCCGCGAAGCAGCAAAATACATTCGGGAAACTCCGCGCGCATTTTTGCAAACGCTTCGAGCAGCAGCGCGTGGCCTTTCTCCGGAACGAAGGCCGCGACATTTCCGATGCAGGTAATATTTTGCGCGATGGCAAGCTGGTTCCGGGCGCTTTCGCGTTGTGGTTGAGAGATCTCCGGAGGGATTTGCACGCCGTCATAAATTACGGAAACTTGGTCCGCGGAGAGTCCGCTTTGAATCACGGACTGCTCCACGAAATGAGAAACGGCAACGATGCGCGCCGCTGCGTGGTATCGCGCCAGCGAAAAACAACCCTTGGAAAGGGGAAGCGAGATTCTCCTGGAGACAATCAACGGGACAGCCCGATGGGCCCGGGCGAGCCACGCCGAGCTCAGCGCGTGTGGTTCATTCGCGTGAACGAGATCAATCCGGCGTTCGCTCACCAACCTGCGGATTGTCAATGCAGCCGTGAGCCGGCGGCGTTTCGCGTCAACAACATGCACGGGCACGCCGATTTCCTTCGCGCGCAGTGCCAGCAGCGAATCCCGTACCGCGATCAATTCCGGAGCGTGCCCGCGTTCTTGGAAACCTTGCAGAAGGAGCAGCGCCTGGTGCTGCCCGCCGCGATCCTCACGGCCGAGGTCGACGATGAGAGGACGCACGCTCACGCCTCGCCGGGATTCGGCCAGGATCGCCGGGCGAGCTTTTCCCCGGCGAGCAGCCGGCCCAGTTTGCGGTATTTGAGATAAATGTAATTGCCGGAGTGCCATGCGATCAGCCATCCGCGGCGTCCATCCAGAATCCCGAGCTGAAAAACCAATCGTTGCACGACCGTCCACGGCGAAGCAAAAATCATCGCGGCGCGCCAGCTCTTGCGCCCGCGCGCGAACATATCTTCCGCGGCCAGGGTCGACATGGCCTCGAGTTTCGCCTGGTGCTCGGCGAGAGTACGAATCGTGTAATGGAACAAGTGACCGTTTAAACGGCCGGGAGATCCTTCCATCTGGACGCTCTCATGCAGACCGTTGACATATTTTCCCTTTTCGCGATGGTAGAGAAGCAACTTGAATTCGGGATACCAGCCGGAATGGCGAATCCATCCGCCCAGATAATTCGTCAGCAACAGGATTTCGTAGCCGTTTTTTCCCGGGGTTTCCCGTTTCCACGCCAGCATCGAGGAGCGCAGTTCGGGACTCAATTCATGGTCGCAATCGATGCAGAGAATCCATTCGTTGGAGGCCAGGGAAGCGGCGTAATTCTTTTGTTCGGCAAAATTGTCCAGTTTGCGCGCATGCACGCGAGCGCCAAAGGAGCGCGCGATTTCGCAGGTCCGGTCCGTCGAGCCGGAATCCACGAGAATGATTTCGTCGGCAATTCCCGCCAGCGAGGCGAGCGCACGCGGAAGGTCCTGTTCCTCGTTGTAAGAAATCAGAATCGCAGTCAGTGCGGGCATTGGAAATCCAATCGCTTACGGTAGCACGAAACGCGACACGTAACTTTCACGGAGTGAACTTGGGTGTGACGCTGACCAGAATTACGGAAGTGCCCATGCGGAATTCCGAGAGGTGCTTCAGTTCGGCAACCCGCACGCGTTCGTCACCAAAGTAGGTGCCATTGGTCGAATCCATGTCGCGCAAGCGGATCACGTCGCCCTTGATTTCAATCGCGCAATGCCAGCGCGAAATTTCTTTGTCATTGATGACGATATCGGCGTCAGCCCTGCCGAGGACCACGCGAGGTTTCTCCACTGGATAAACAAGGCCGCGGGCCGGCCCTGCGATCACAGAGAGCGCGATCGCCTTTCCGCTCGGTAATTGCAGGGAATTCGGTTCGGCGCTGCTTCCTGCGAGGCGAGGCGCGCCCGCGCTGCGCGCAAAGTCGGGTAGCGGCGTCAGAACCTGAGTTGCGTCGGGATTGGCCGCAATTTCAATTACAGTGCTCTTTCCGCACTTTCCGCACTGAAATTGCACGCGGGGCAGACCCACCAATTTCTTGTCTGGAAGGGAGTGCTGTGCGCCACAACTCGAGCAAGCGACTTTCATTTGATCCTGCTAATGCGGACTCCACGCTTTGAATAGCCCGGCCTTGCCGGGAGTGTACTACTGAGGCATGACCGGTTCCTGATTTAATCTAGCACGCTTGATTCGCTCTCCAAGGGACTTCATGCAGGCTGTTTCGACAGGGGAACTATCCCATCGTACAGGTGGGCAATTATCGAGGGATTGCCCCGGATTGTCTTGATGTTCGCGCCGAATTTAAACGCTACGACTTCCGCGTGGATCTCGTTTGCGCGGGCGGCCATTGTCCTACTGCACGAAGCCCACGTTGGGAACAGGGTTCGGTTCAGGGGTTTCGCGGATGGGGCCGAATTGCATTTCGTAGCGCCTGATGTTTTCTTCGAGCGCCCGCATGATTCGCTTAGCATGCCCCGGGCTGACGATCACGCTCGAAACCAGCTTGCCTTGCGGCACATTGGGAAACACATAGATGAAATGCACCGTGAATTCTTCCGCCGTGTGGTGGAACATCACCAGGTTGGAAAATTGCCCGACTAATTCCTTTTCATCCGCCTTGATCTGAACTTGGACTTGCTCGCCGCCCGGTTGGGCCATGGGTTCCTCCATTCCATTTCCGACACTACCATATTCCCCGCGATGCGGGCACGAGCAACGTGCGCCCAGGTTTCGTTGTTTCTTGTGGCGCCGGCGTCCCGCCGGCGCCACAACGCGCCAAGTAAATGTTAAAGCACACTTGGGCGGCATAAGAATTGACTGCCCGCCGCATTAATGCTAGTTTATGTGAGTTATTTATCTAGGTTAACTATGCCTGTGCCTCCCCTAACTCCTGCCTCTGTCGACGCGATTTCGGGCGCCGGCAATCCGGAAGAAGCAGGATCCGTTCCGCAAACAGATTTTCAACCGCGGGCAGGTTCTCCGTCGCTTCCGGAATCCTATCGCAGCGTTCCAATCCTCGCGGGCGCTTCCTTTTTTCGCAAAATGATTGCGTTTGCCGGGCCCGGCTACCTCGTGGCCGTGGGCTACATGGATCCGGGCAACTGGGCGACGGACCTGGGCGGCGGCTCGCGGTACGGCTATACGCTGCTCAGCGCTGTGATGATTTCGAGCCTCATGGCTATTTTTCTTCAGGCGCTTTCCGCCAAGCTCGGAATTGCGACGGGGCGCGATCTCGCCCAGGCTTGCCGCGAGCATTATTCGCGCCGGACCAGCGCGGTTCTGTGGGTGCTTTGCGAAATTGCGATTGCGGCGTGCGATCTCGCGGAAGTGCTGGGGTCCGCGGTCGCGCTGAAATTATTGTTTGGATTGCCGCTGCTCGCCGGCGTGCTGCTGACAGGCTTTGATGTGCTGCTCGTTCTGGCGCTGCAAGGCCGCGGCTTCCGGGTGCTGGAGACCCTGGTCATCACGCTGATCATGACGATTGGCGCCTGTTTCGCGTATGAAATTTTCTTCGCGCGGCCCCTGTGGATCGAAGCGGCGCGCGGATTTATTCCCACCTTCCAGATCCTGAAGGACCGCGAGATGCTCTACCTCGCGATCGGCATTCTCGGCGCCACCGTGATGCCGCACAATTTGTATCTCCATTCCAGCATTGTCCAGACGCGTGCCTTCAAATTAGACGCGGGAGGAAAGCGCGAGGCGATCCGCTTCGCCACGCTCGACTCCACGCTGGCGCTTGGATTTTCGCTTTTCATCAATGCGGCGATTTTAGTTTTGGGTGCAGCCGCGTTTCATGTGCGCGGCATGAACGACGTGGCGGACATCAGCCAGGCCTACCAACTGCTGACGCCCGTGCTGGGCGTGAGTTTCGCGAGCGTGCTGTTTGCCGCGGCGCTGCTATGCTCCGGACAAAATTCCACGCTCACAGGAACGCTGGCCGGGCAGATTGTTATGGAGGGATTTCTGCATTGGCGGCTCAAGCCGTGGCTGCGGCGCTTGATCACGCGATCGATGGCCATTATTCCCGCGGCAATCGTGATTGGTGTCATGGGCGAAGGGCGCACAACTTCGCTCCTCATTCTCAGCCAGGTGATCTTGAGCTTCCAGTTACCGTTTGCGGTAGTGCCCTTGATTCAATTTACCAGCGACCGCTCCAAAATGGGCGAATTCACGAATGCCCCCATCACCGCAATTTTCGGCTGGTTCATGGCCGCGGCCATCATCATCCTCAACGCCGCCCTCCTCTGGCTGACCTTTGGCGGAAAGCTTTAAGTAGGACGGGCTTCAGCCTGTCGGTTTTCGAGTTGCTACCATTAAAAAAAAGCGACAGACTAAAGTCCGTCCTACTTCAGCTTTACCAGGTGAAATAAGTCCTGTCTTGTGGCAAAATTTTTAACGTCCCTCAAAACTCGGTTCAAACGGAGACATCGGAATGATTGGATTCAACAAGTCAACTTCAGTATGGCCAGCCCGCGCTGCTGGCGTCTGTTTTGTACTCGGAATGTGCGTTTTTACAATTGGACGCGTGAAAGCGCAGGAAGCGCC
>PMOP01000539.1 GCA_003161495.1 Acidobacteriota bacterium
CTGGTTGTGAATTCATCCCAGGGTGGCGGCAGCAAAGACACCTGGGTTTTGTTTGGGGATGACTGAGATGCTGTCACGAATCGCCGAATCCTTGTTCTGGCTGGCTCGCTACATCGAGCGTGCGGAGTATACCGCGCGAATCCTCGACGTAAATTTCCACACCGTGCTCGAACAATCCAAGGACAAATACCGTTTGCACTGGGATCCGTTGATCGTCATGGCCGGGGAGGAGGAACGCTTCCGGTCTTTGTACGGGGAAGCCGACGCGCGCGCCGTCTTCGAATTTCTCGCGTTTCGCCAGGATAATCCCAGCTCCATCGTCCAATGCATCACCAAGGCACGCGAGAACGCGCGCACCATTCGCGACTATATTTCGCGGGAAATGTGGGAGGACATTAACAGTTTTTACTTCACCGTGAATCGCTTCCAGCCCGATGAGGAAATGGCGGCGGGGCCGCATCGCTTTTGCGATGCTATCCGTTTTGGCAGCCACAGGTTTCACGGCGTCACCGACGCGACACTTCCGCACGACGAAGGCTGGGAATTTTTGCGCATCGGCTGGTTCATCGAACGCGCGGAGATGACGGCGCGCCTCGTCGACGTGCAATATCACATCCTGTATGACGCGCCCCCGGAAATCGGCAGCGGGGATAATCATCAATGGATGGCCGTGCTTAAATCCGTTGGAGCCTACGAGGCCTACCACCGGAAATATCATTCCTCGATCGAGCCGGAAAAAGTCGCGGAAATGCTGATCATGCATCCGCTTCATCCGCGGTCGATTCGCTTCAGCATGACCGAAGTGCAGGCCGGGCTGCGCGCCATCAGCGGCACGGGACCGGGGTCTTACGCCAACGAAGCAGAACGGCTGACAGGAAAAGTTCTGGAGAGATTGCGCTATGACCGGATCACGGAAATTTTCCATTTGGGCCTGCATTCCTATTTGAGCGAGATGCTACAGATGTGCGGGGCAATTGGCGAAGACATTGCCCGAAACTATTTCTACTACGCGGTGGTGGCATGAATCGATATCATCTGGTACACGCTACGGAATTTCGGTACGACGGCCCGGTTTCGGAAAGCTACAACGAGGTCCGCCTGCGGCCGATCCACGACGAAACGCAGAGCTGCCTGTCGTTCCGGCTCCTCACCGACCCTGTTTCGCGCGGCACTTCCTACCGCGATTCGTTTGGGAATTGGGTGCACCAATTCAATATTCTTCCTGAACACTACCATTTGAAAATTGAAGCGGAGTCCGTTGTTCTGGCGCACGATGCGCCGCCGCTGCCAACCGGCGGAATGAAACTCTCCGAACTCGAAGCTCACCGCGCAGAATTGGAAGAAGAATATCTCGACTTCATCGTCCCGACGGCATATGTCCCTCACGTGCCCGAATTGGATGAGCTCATCGCCGCGGCCACCCAAAGCAGCGATGGAACCGTTTCAGGATTCGTCAATGAATCATCCTTCCTGATTCACGAAAAGTTCAAGTACGTGAAAGGCGCGACGCATGTCAACTCGTCGATCCAGGATTCCCTTGCCGTAAAGGCGGGAGTTTGCCAGGATTTCGCGCACTTGCTTTTGGGAATGGTTCGCAAGATCGGAGTGCCTGCACGCTACGTGTCCGGATACCTGGTTCCGGAAAGCGCTGCATCGCCGAATGCAAAATTACAGGAAGTGATCGGAGGATCGGCGTCGCACGCCTGGGCCGAAGTTTATTTGCCGAATTCAGGCTGGATTGGACTTGATCCGACGCTGGGGAAGCCTTTGGGACTGCAGCATGTTCGCATCGCATACGGACGCGACTACGGGGATGTGGCGCCGGTTCGCGGCGTGTACAAGGGACACGCAGGGCAGAGGCTCTCCGTCGACGTGAGCGTGCGGCCCGCGATTGACGACGATGGGCGCGAACAACTCAACGAAAACAAGGCCGCCGCTTCCGAGGCTCCCGCAATCGTAGAGCGTGCGCAGCAACCTGCCCAACAGCAACAATAAATTGAAATTGGAAATTCGGTTCTAATCGCCGCGCGGCCTGGGTGGCGCGGCTTCAGACCCTACATAACCTTTTTCTTTTTGCCCTTCGGTCGGGAAGGCTTTCCATGATGGTTCCGCCCCGCCCCGTTATGGTTTTTTCCGACCATGGACATAATGCGTTTTAATTCCCGCTCCAGAGACGCTTCGATCACGTCGGATTGGCGTTCTCCACGTGCGACACGGCTCACGTAGGAGGGATCCACCTTCAGCTGCCGAGCGACGCGGCCATAAAGGCCTCGGATCAGCGATGCCAGATTCGTGGGAGTAGCTGTGTGTTCACTTTTTAAACGGGCCATGAGGCTCCTTGAAACATGCAATCAAAGGTCAGGCCTAAGACATTCCTGTTTAACAGCCATGTTAACTCACCTGCGGCTAGTAAGCAACTACTCCATAGAATAAAAAAATGGCCTTGTCACCAAATGTCCCTGGAGCCACTCTCCTACCAGCATTTCACTAGCCAACCCCTACGGAATCAATAGCAATTTACCGGTCGTCTTTCTGCCCTCCAGATCCCGATGCGCCTGTTGCGCATCTTTCAGAGGGTACAGATGCTCGATGCGCAACTTCAGTTTACCCGATGCGATCATGTTGAAAACATCGGTGGATCGCTGGATGAGTTCTTCGTGACTCGCAATATGATGCACCAAGGTCGGACGAGTTATAAACAGCGACCCCTTTTGCGCAAGTTTGTTCAGGTCAAACAGCGGCACAGGCCCGCTGGAGGCTCCAAAAAGCACGAGATAGCCGCGCGGACGAAGGACGTTGAGGTCCTGATCGAAGGTAGTCTTGCCGACCCCGTCGTAAATTACGTGGACTCCCTTTCCGTCGGTAAGGCGCTTGGTCTCAACCTCAAAATCCTGCTTGGTGTAAAAAATCACTTCATCGGCGCCGGCTTCCCGCGCGAGTTTGGCTTTTTCCTCGGTGCTCACCGTGGCGATAACGCGCGCCCCCACGTTTTTTGACATCTGCACGAGCAGCAATCCGACGCCGCCCGCGGCCGCGTGAATGAGCGCCGTCTCGCCTTTTTTGATGGGATACGTGCTGTGAGTCAAGTAGTGCGCCGTCATGCCTTGCAGCATCGCGGCAGCCGCCTGCTGGTCCGTGATGCCCGCGGGCACTCGGACGAGGCGGTCCGCCGGGACAGCCTCAAATTCAGCATACGCGCCCGTAATGCCGGTGTAGGCGACGCGCTCTCCCGGCTTGAAATCTTTCACCTCGCTGCCTACTTCGCTGACCACTCCACTTGCTTCCTGGCCCAGGATAAAAGGCGGAGTAATGGGATAGCGGCCCTCCCGAAAATAAACGTCAATATAATTCACGCCCGCGGCGGCGATCTTCACGAGCACTTCGTTGGGCTTTGGCTTTGGAGTGGGAAAGTCCGCAAACGTCAATACTTCCACTCCGCCCGTTTTCGGGACCTGAATCGCTTTCATCTAAACTCCAGTGTGATTTGTGTTCGTTACCTTCCGAAGTATTTCAAGCGCGGTATGATATTCCAACCGGCCTGTGGAAATACTGTGGAACTTTTTTATTTTTCGCTGGAAATCCACAGGGTCGAATGCGCCGGGCGCTGATACGCCTCAGGAAGGCCTCTGGGCAAATTACGAGCCGAGTTTCCGGCGATCCCGAATTTCAATGAGGTGCTGGCGCAACGCGTCGACGATCTCTTTCCGGCGGCCGTTAACGATATTCTTGCGCAGTTCTTCGAGTGCGATGTGCACGACGTCGTGGTGATGCAGCTCCTCGGGCGCGACTTCGTTGCTCAGTTCCAGCCAGATGCCGTGGAGCAAGTCGACTTCCTTCGACGTCAGCCGCGGGGCGTGCGGTCCCAAATAAAAAATGTGCTCTTGCCCGTTCGGGTTATAAATTTCCAGCGTCAATTGGGGTCTCGGCTCCGGCAAGGCTTCCCACGCCAGGCCCGCGATGCGCGCTTCGTCCGCCACGCCTCTCCACGAGGACATTCCCAAAGCAATCGTGGTGGACTGCAAACTTTGCGCGGCGCGCAAAATGCCTTCCCACTTTTCCGATGCGGGCGCGACGGCCAGATGAATGGACTTGCCCCTTTTCTCGGCCAGAGATAAGGCACGCGTAAATAACTCCTGTTCATTTACGCCGAATAAATCTTCCTGTGAGAGTTCATTGCCGCCGGAGCCAGCGCGGCTAAGCACCCGAAGGTGAAGAACCACAACATCCTGCTGGCGAGGATTAATTCGGTCCAGCACCGCGCCAAGATTGTAGAGCGCGTTGGAGTTACGGATCATTACCAGCTCGTTCCCAGGGCGCACGCCCAGGGCCGCCGCGGACAATTCCCCGTCCGACTCCAGGTTAAACATGTCCAGTTCCTGGTGCTTGGCACCATGCTTAAG
>PMOP01000521.1 GCA_003161495.1 Acidobacteriota bacterium
AATTTCTCAAAGACGATTTGCGCGTCTTGCCAACGCCGTTCGCGGTAACACTCGCGCCCCTGCGCAAAAAATTCCAGGTGTTCTTCCAGGTCCGGCGCATCGCCTTCCGGCGTGCCGCGCGCGGCAACGAGTTCGTACAGCGTGACCGGCTGCGATTTTCCCTTGACGCGAATGAGATCGAGTTCGCGGAAAACGAGAAGAGGATCTTCCACGGCCGCGTAGGTCGTATCGCTCAAGAGAATGTGCGTGGCATATTCCTTGTTCAGTCCTTCGAGTCGCGAAGAAAGATTCACGGTATCGCCCAGCGCCGTGTATCCGTACCGCAGGCTCGAGCCCATGTTGCCCACCGACGCGACGCCCGTGCAAAGCCCCACGCCGATGTCGAGCACGGGCCGGCCTTCGGATTTCCATTTTTTCTGCATTTCCTTGAGGCGCGCGATCATGTCGAGCGCCGCATGGCAACCATCGGTCGCGTGGTCCCGGTCTTCAAACGGCGCGCCCCAGAATGCCATCACCGCATCGCCGATATACTTATCGAGCGTACCGTAGTGGCGGAAGACGATCCGCGTCATGTCCGTCAAATATTCGTTGAGCAGCGCGGCAAGTTCCTGCGCGTCCAGTTTTTCCGAAATGCTGGTGAACCCGCGCACGTCGCTGAACATCACGGTGATTTCCGTCTTGCGCGGCTTCAATAAATCTGGATTTTCAAGAAGGCGGCGAATCACTTCCGGGCTCAGATACTGCTGGAAGGCGCCGCGCACGCGCCGCTTTTCTTTTTCCTCGACTAGCGAGCGATACATCGCGACGAAACCCACGTTGGCGACCAGCGTTCCCGCGGGAACGGTAAAATTCAGCCACCATCCGTGAAGGAACGCGTACCACACGCCGAACCCGAAAGGCACGAGCAGCAGCAAGCCGAAGAGCATCGACCGGGGCTTCGCCAGCGCCAGCCACAATCCCAGCGGCAACCCAAATAGAAAAATCAGCAGTAGATCCACGGCAACCTGATTCGCCCCGCGTATCAGGAAATGCCGGTTCATGATGTTATCAATCACGTTCGCGTGGATCTCGACGCCCGGATAGTCGATCCCTCCAAACGGCGTCGAGCGCAAATCGCCGATTCCCGTCGCCGACGCGCCTACCAAAACAATTTTTCCTTTGAATGTTCCCGCGGGAAATTTGTGGCCGACCACATCGGCGATCGAAACATAAGGATAGGTCGTCACGCCACCTTCGTAATTGATCATCATTCGACCCACGGCATCCGGATGGATGATGAGCGAGGGACCAAATTCGAGAGCCGTGATGCCCGTCTCGCTGAAATCGAGCTCCATCTGTTGATCGGGCACTCCCTGAAAAAGGCGCACCGCCTGCACATCCAGCGAGCCGTACAGATCCCAAAAGTTCAGATCCTGGGAGCGCCCGTAAGGAAGCGCTAGCAAAGAATGCCGCACCACGCCGTCCGCGTCCGGCTCGACATTGAAAAACCCGGTCGCGCCGTGCCCTTTGCGCAGCGCATCGCTGAGAATTTCGATATTGGCCTGCGTGCCTTTGGGCATCAGTTTGTATGGCTCGTCGAAGCCCTGAATCATGTGCAATAGATCGCGCTGCCCTGTTTGCGGATTTGCCGGGCGCACTTGCGGAAACGGAAAATCGGCCAGGATATTGGCGTAGCGGTCCAGCGTCTTGCTATCGACACCTTTTAAATCGTATTCGGAATACAGAAAAAAATTCCCGAGAACGACGTTCCCAAATTTCTCGATTGCCCGCGCGAATTCTTTATCGCCGTCATATTGTTTTGACAGGCGGTCGAGATCCGCGATCGTGCGCGGGTCCGCCGGGCCTCCCTGCTTTTGCCGCTCGATGAGAGTCTCCCGCAGTTCGCGGATTGGTGCCGCTGTTTCGTCGGGTTTGCTGAAAGTGATGTCGAAGGCCGCGACTTTCGCGCCGTCTTCGCGCAGGGCATCGAGCATGCGCGCGAAATACGCGCGCGAAAAGGGCCAGCGGCCCAGAACTTCCTGCGAACGCTGGTCGATGTCCACGATAATGATGCGCGGGTCGGGATGCTTGTACCGGTCCGGCCTCAGGCGAAATCGCAGGTCAAGCGCATCCAGCTCCAGCCGGTTGATGAAGGAAAAAACAGCCGTGGGACGATCGCCGATGAAGGTGTAGGCGTAGATGGTTAGCGCAAATGCGGTCAACCCCACGCTGACTGCAAAAGGAACGCGCCGCTTCCTCCACGCCCGAAGCCATGCGCGCGCAACCTGCAAGGCGCGACGCTGCTTACCGCCCGTGGAATTTCCTGGCATGGTACGGGGATTGTATCCGAGGGCGCGGCGGAAGGTTAATCTCGAAAAAAGAAATTGAGCCGCACGCGGCCGACCTCGATCACGTCTCCATCGTTGAGTTTCGTCAGGCCGTGAATGCCCACACCATTGATCTTCGGCACGCGATCGCCCCGGCCCAGGTAGTAGCCATCCTCGTGCTTGTTAATTTGCGCCGCCACTTCCGGCGTGAACCATCCGCGTAGCCGCACGGTAGCCATAATGGAATTGCCGATGACGGTCAGCTTGCCGGAAATCCTGTATTCTTTTTGATCGGTGCGCCCGCGCGTTACGGTTAGCGTCGGGACGCGCATCCGTTCGGGCGAAAGCTGGGAGCGCTCGCCGGCCGCCACGGCCGCCTCGAGGAGTTTCCTGCGTTCCTGAGTGTCCAGGATCATGGTTTCGTTGACGCGCGGCGCCGGCGTTTTGCGCGAACCATCCGCCGGAAGCACCGCGTCGTACGCCTGGTCCACCAGGATTTCATGCTTGCCGATCAAGATAGCGTCGCCGTCCTTGAGCAAGGAGCGCTCGACGCGAATATCGTTCAAAAAACATCCGTTGAGGCTGTTCAAATCTTCAACGACAAGAGACCCGGCTTCGACATACACGCGCGCGTGATAGTTGGAAACAGCTAAATTATCGATTGGAATATCATTGTCCGGCGCCCGCCCGATCGTTACCGGGCGAGTTCCTAGCGGAACCTCTTTCAGCGTGGCACCCTCAAATTTCAGAACAAGTCTCGGCATGGCTTTTCTCCTCCGGTCGATGCCGGCGCAACCTGGACCCGGAGTTTCACTTCCACAGCTTCAGACGATGCAACAATCCTTCAGAATTCTCGACGGCATGCAAGACGATCACGGTCACGTTATCCACGCCGCCGTTTTCATTGGCCAGATCGACCAGGCGATCCGCGGATTCCTGGGCGGACGCGCTGGTCAGCAGCGTGCTCGCGATTTCAGGATCAGTCAACATTCGTGTCAGCCCGTCCGAACAAAGCAGCAGGAAATCCCCAGCCAGCAGGACTTGTTCGTCGGTGTCCACCTCCACCGAATTGTTCGTTCCCACGGCGCGCGTCAACACGCTTTGCATTTCGCTGGCATCGGCTTCCTGCGGCGTCAGAATCCCCACGCGCACTTTTTCAGCCACCAGTGAATGATCGGCCGTCAGCTGATCCATCGTACCGGCCCGAAGCAAATACACGCGGCTGTCTCCCACGTGCGCGATGGATAACCGCTGCGCTTCAATCCATGCGGCCACAATGGTCGCTCCCATGCCTTTCTGTTCGGGGTTGGAAGCTGCCGATTCAAAAACTTTCCGGTTCGCAAGATGAATTGCGCTGGCCAGGCGATTGGTCCGCTCGGAAACTTCCGTGCTGGATTGGCCGAAGATGGGCGTCGCGGCGCTTTTTTCCGCCTGCCTGCAATGCGTCAAGATCGTCTGAACGGCAAGATTACTCGCCACTTCTCCGTGCGCCTGCCCGCCCATTCCGTCCGACAATACATACAATTGCAGCGAGGGGTCGATCGCGAAGCAGTCTTCGTTATTTTTTCGGACGCGCCCAAGGTCGGTGCGCGCGCCGGCTTGAATTTGCAAAAGGGGCCTCGTTCGGTTGGCGGTGAGGTCTCACGCTTGCCGAATCTTTGAGCGATTGCACCGCAAACCTGTACGACTTTGAGACTCGTTGTTTCCGAGGCTCATTTGTCTGCTGAAAATGAGACTAACAAAGCGATTTTAAGACCGCAATAGCGTGTGCCGTAAGTAGTTACATCCTTTTGCGCACCTTAACTATTGACTTCCTGGGCGACATTCTCCCATTTTCGATACAATGGATGCAGCGGAGTACGTAGATCGCCCACCCTTGGCTCACTCCGCACACTCTCTCATGCCGCAGCGCGCCGAAATTTGGTATCTCGAGCACTCCCTGGCAGAGCCTTTGGCCCGCCCCTTAAAAAGCCGGTATGCGCTCCGGGCTTTGGCGACGCCGCCGCCAGGCAAGCGAACTTCCGCGCCCCACCCTAGCGACACTCCCGTTGTGTGTCTTGCCGATCTGGGCGCAGGTGACCTGATCACTTTGCGGCGCCTGGTGCGAAAAGCACCGCGTGTCCGGCTCATCGGAATTTCGCGCAATGGCTCAAATAAAAATGTCGCGGGCTGCTTTGCAACGCTTCCGCGCAAGTCGACTCCAGCGCTGGTCCGCAAGACGGTGGACGCCGCGATTGCCAACATCAAGCTCGCGCAACGGGAACGCTCTGCACGCGCCGACCTCGCCAGGGCCGAACGCGAAATGGAGGAACTGAATCGCATCGGCATTGCCCTGTCGCAAACACGCGAAGTGGGAGCCCTTTTGAACATGATCCTCGCGAAAGCGCGGGAGATCACGGGAGCGGATGCGGGTTCTCTTTACCTTGTAGAGGAGTCGCGCCCGGATAATCTTTCCAGCGGCTCGGACGATCGCCATCTGCGTTTCAAAATGACGCAAAACGACAGCGTGCAATTTCCCTTTACAGAATTTGAGCTTCCACTCCAGGAGAATTCCCTGGCAGGCTATACCGCGTTGCATGGCGAAGTGATCAACCTCGCCGATGCCCGGCGTATTCCCCGCAATCGCCCCTATCGATTCAACCCGAGTTACGACGAGGAAACCGGTTACAGCACACGCTCCATGCTGACGCTTCCCATGAAAAATGGCCGCGGGGAAGTCATTGGCGTCCTGCAGCTCATCAACTGCAAACTTCATCCTGAAGCGCGCCTGACTAGCCCCGAAATCGTCGCTCGCGAGGTTCGCCCATTTTCCGGCCGAGCGGTCCGCCTGGCGCTCTCTCTTGCCTCACAGGCCGCCGTCGCCTACGAGAATAGCCACCTCTATCAGGATATTGAAACCCTGTTTGAAGGTTTCGTGCAGGCTTCTGTCAAGGCGATCGAGCAACGCGATCCGTCCACATCGGGACATTCTCTGCGGGTTTCGGAAATGACAGTCGGGCTCGCGCAAATTGTCGATCGTGTCGATACCGGCGCGTACGCGTCGATGCGCTTCTCCCCCGGGCAAATGAAGGAAATCCGCTACGCCGCGCTGCTGCACGATTTCGGAAAAGTCGGCGTGCGCGAGGATGTCCTGATCAAAGCGAAGAAACTTTATCCGTTGCAAATCGATCTCATCGCCCACCGCTTCGATTATCTCTACATGGAAATGGACGCCCGCAAGGAGCGAGAAAAAGTTCGGATGCTTTTGGAATTGGACCGGCCGGAAGCGCTGGCGCGCATCGCCGCGCTCGATGAGGAATATCTTCTTCGCAGGGCCAAGATCGAAAGCGGATTCGACGCCGTCCTGCAGGCAAATGAGCCAACGGTGCTGCCGGAAGGAGAATTTGACCGCCTCTTTGAAATCGCGCGGCAGACCTATCTCGACCCGCGAGGCGCGAAAAAACCTCTCCTCACTTCGGATGAAGTCCGCTATCTTTCCATTCCAAAGGGAAGTCTTAGCCCGGATGAGCGCATTCAGATCGAATCCCACGTGATCCACAGTTTCAATTTCCTGCTCCAGATTCCGTGGACCAGGCAAATTCGCGAAATTCCGCGCATTGTCCGCGCGCATCACGAAAAATTAAATGGCACGGGTTATCCCTACAAACTGCGGAGCGATGAAATTCCGGTCCAGGCGAAAATCATGACCATTTGCGATATTTTCGACGCCCTCTCCGCCTCCGACCGTCCCTATAAAAAAGCCGTGGCCTCCGACGGCGCCCTCAATATCCTCGAAATGTCCGTCAGGGATCAGGAACTCGACCCCGAGCTATACCGGCTATTCCTCGAAGCAAAAATTTTTGAATTAGCCGACAGAGTTTAAAGACCACCAGAGGATAGCGAAGCTATTCCACAAGTAATGAACGTTTCACGAATTACGAATCACCAGTCACCAATCACATTTCCTCAAAAATACCAAAAGCGCCTGCCATCCCGTTCCCGCGGAATGTCAGGCGCTCCTGGGTAAAACCTTACGCCAGTTGTTTGCCTTCGCGTGTCCCTCCTATCCTTGCAGCGGTTTCCCTGAGCCGACTGGGGCGTTAACCACCCACCGGCCACTGGGCTCTAGGAACTCAAGTCCGATGACGTACCCTTCCGTGTGCGGGCGGCAGTAAGCCACGCGCGCCAGGGTACGGAAATCGCCGGGCAGCGATTCAAACTTCAGCGTTTCGTTCAGCCGCCAGCGGCGGACGCTCGGAACGCGGGCCCCTCGTGAGCTGACGTCCTCTGTGAACGTTGTCTCCACCGAAGAGGATTGATGCCCGGAAATATGGACTGCCACCGTCATCGGGATTCTCTTTTCAAGCCGTTCGTAATTAAAAGGTTGTGACATCGTTTACTTTCAATAATCCTTCGTGCTCTCTGCCACCGCCGACGGGCACCCGACTTTCTTTACAGGCACGCCGCGATGCGGGCCAGCGCCCGAATCCCGTCCGGCTGGCGCTTCATTCCATACAGCGCCCGGTCGGCGACATCGAATAGCTCGTCAATCGTTTCCCCGTCCCGCGGAAAAACTGCGGCGCCCACGCTCACCGTGACATGCGGAAATTCCCCGTCCTTCGCCAGGCGTTCACAAATGCGCCTGCTTACTGAAACGGCCGCTTCCTCGCCCGCTTCCGGCAACACCACGGCAAATTCGTCTCCGCCATACCGCGCCGCAGTGTCCATCGCGCGGGAATGGATTCGAAGCACGCTTGCCAGCCGGCAGATGCAGCGGCTGCCGACCAGATGCCCGTGCTCATCGTTGATGGCTTTCAGGCCGTCCAAATCGAGCAGGAGGATGGCAAAGGGGCGGCCGGTTCGGCGCGACCGCTGGGTTTCCGTTTCCATGACATTGATCAGAGTGCGGTAATTCGAAAGGCCGGTCAGCGAATCCGTTACAGCGAGCTGGCGGACCTGATCGAACATTCGCGCGTTGTCCAGGAGCGCCCCGCCCAGAACCAAGGCGTAGCTGCCCACTTTCAAGAGCTGCGCCGCGGTGAACGGCGCGTCCAGCAGCCTCTCGGATTGCGTGGCGAGAACATGGCAGCCCACGTTCATCCACAGGGCCGCGCAAAATACCCGGTCAAACGGGGACGCATGCCGGCGCGACCTGCGTCCAAATCCGATCGCGGCAATGGCAAACAGAATTGCGGGCAGAAGATCCGCCGGCCTCGAAACCGAGGCTCGGGGGTGCATGATCGGGTCCAGGGTAGACCCGAAGAAGGCTACGCTGGTCATATAAGCCACTACAACGACCACAACAAGGGCCAGCGCAATCTCCCGCCCCGGATCGCGCGAGTTCGGCACGCGCCGCTCCACGATGAGCGCGGCAATCAATACCAGCGCGAGCAACGTGCGGCTTACCATCCAAGCCATAGGCACGTGCATCTGGCTGAAATTGCTGGAAGCCAATATGTCGTAAAAGTTGAATGTGGCGGCAGTTTCGATCGCGCCGGAAAGGACGAATCCAAACGCCAGGATCAGCGTGAGACGGTCATGCGTGCCGCGGAAGCGCACCAACGCATTCGCGGCGTACGTGAAGCAGAGCAGGCTGCCAACTATCTGGAGGTACGCATACAGGATGGGCTCAGAGGAATACGGAAGCTGGCGCAGCCAGGTGGCCATCACCAGAAACGCGGCAGCGCCGACGATTCCAAGAAACCATCGAAGACGCCAACACCACACCCGAATTTGACACATCACACTCACCGCTCCCCCAGTTGAGCAGGTCCATGGGCCCCATTTCTTACTGCGCAACAAAGGGGAGCAAGTTCAGAGCCTTTTTAAAGACGGTCTAGCCATATCTGTAATGTACTGAAAAAGAGTGGGTTGCTAATTCTGCGTGTAGGACGCTATTGACTGGTTGGTTGCACGTGATTAGAAAATGGGTAGGAACGTAACAGGGACTCCAACAGCCTTCCCAATATGGCACACGCTAGCGGCCGATATGAAACTGTCGGAAGGTCGGGTTTCGCGGCTGAATTAGAAATCTATTATGTGGCTGGCGGTGATTTACGCTTTGGGTAGCGGAGGGGGAAGGTCGCGGGCTTGCTGCTTGTCCTGAAATCCTGCGTTCTTGTGAGCCCCATCGCAAAAAGGCTTGTTTGCGGAGTGGCCGCAGCGGCACAAAGCGAATGCATCGCGACCGCCAAGCCCGTACGGCTTGCCTTCCATATCGACGAGTTCCACTGCCCCTTCGATGCGCAAGGGCCCATCATTACGGACTGTAATTTTTGTCGATGACATGAGTACTCCTATTTGAAAAGCTAAAACGATGGAAATCCAAAACACTTACGACAAAGTGATTTTGGCGCTTCAAGATTTCGCCCGATGAATTGAGTCTCAAATTTCAAATCTCAAATTTGAAATTTCAAATCTCCAGCATCAAATNNCCGCAGAGACAAGTTTTTAGTACTTCGGCATTCGCGGATCAACCTCATCCGCCCAGGCCAGCACGCCGCCCTTCAGGTTGAGAAGCTTCTTGAAGCCGGCGGTCTGGAGGAAATGGATGGCGTCCGCGGAGCGTTTGCCGCTGCGGCAGTGCACCACCATCTCGACGGAACTGTCGAGTTCGTTGACCCGGCGCGGAAGTTCTCCGAGCGGGATTAACTTACCGTTAAGATTGCATATCTGATACTCATGCGGTTCGCGCACGTCCAGGATGAACAGCTTGTCGCCGCGATCCTGCCGCGCCTTGAGTTCCGTTGCCGTGATTTCCTGAATCCCGTCCGTCATTGCAGGGGCCTCCTCGCCTCGAATTCCGCAAAATTCCTCATAATCAATCAGTTTGGTAATCGTCCGGTGCGTGCCGCACAGGGGGCAGTCCGGATTTTTCTTCAGCTTCAATTCCCGGAAACGCATGGCCAGAGCATCAAACAGCAAGAGCCGCCCAACCAGCGGTTCGCCGGCACCCAGAATCAATTTGATCGTTTCCATGGCCTGAATCGACCCGACAATTCCGGGCAGCACGCCCAGCACGCCGCCTTCGGCGCAGGAAGGTACAAGGCCCGGAGGCGGCGGCTCGGGATACAAGCAGCGATAGCAGGGGCCGTCCGGATATCCGAAGACGGTGGCCTGTCCCTCAAACCGGAAGATGGAGCCGTACACATTCGGTTTGCCCAGCAGCACGCACGCGTCATTGACCAGAAAACGCGTCGGAAAATTGTCCGTGCCGTCGACGATGATGTCGTAGTCGCGGAACAATTCGAGCGCATTGTCGCTGGTCAGCCGCGTTTCGTAGGACACGATCTCAATCGCCGGATTGAGCGCCGACAGCCGCGCTTTCGCCGCTTCGGATTTGGGTTTTCCCACATCAGCGGTGGTGAATGTCACCTGGCGCTGCAAATTGGAGGAATCGACAACGTCGAAATCCACAAGCCCCAGATGTCCCACACCCGCCGCGGCCAGATAAAGTCCGAGCGGCGCGCCCAGGCCGCCTGTGCCGATCGTCAGCACGCGCGCGCGCTTGAGCTTAAGCTGCCCCTCCATGCCCACTTCCGGCATGATCAAGTGGCGGCTGTAGCGCTGAATTTCTTCTTTGGAAAGCTTCACTTCCTGCTGCTGTAATGAGTCAGTCGAAATTGCCACGGACGTTCTCCTCTAAATTCTTCCCGAAATTCTCCAGACTTACTTGCCGGCGCGGCGGGAACCCCCGGCGATGGAAGGCACGATGCTGATCGTGTCGCCGTCTTTCGTTCGCGTGTTTTCCTTGTCGAGGAAACGTATGTCTTCATCATTAAGATATACATTGACGAAGCTGCGAATTTTCCCGTCCTCGGTAAACAGATGCTTGCGCAACTCGGAAAATGTGCCCGTCAGGCTGCCGAGCGCCTCGGCCACCGTGGCCGCGTTACATTCGATGCTGGACTGCTTCCCGGTAAATTGGCGAAGCGGCGTCGGAATCAAAACCTTTACGGCCATACGGTCGTTTCCTCCTCGAAGGACTCGGGCGGCGACTCACGCCTGGAACTGAACATTTCCAAAGAAGTGCGCATCTCATCAAACAAACCAACTACATCGGATGCGCCAACAGTGATTCCAGGTTCAAGCGGGAATCTCAGTCCTTTTCCCCCTGACCCGCAACCCGTTCCGGTCCAACCACTTCCGGCTGGAACTTGGTGCGGTCATCCTCCAGTTGCCAGGACGTCAAATCCTTGGGGACACCGCCGTCCACGCTCACGATCACGTAGCTGTACCACGGCCAGGCATGCTCGCGGTCAAATTCGCTCGGGCGCGCTGGATGGTCCGGATGAGAATGATACCACCCCAGGAGATCAAGGCCACGTTCGGCCGCGGCGCGCTCGGCCGCGCGAAAATCCTCCGGCGTAATCGAGAAGCGGTTGCGGGGAGAATCGTCGCGCCGGTTGATCAGCGGAAAAAGCGCGCGCACTTCTCGCGCGCCCGCGTCGCCGTCGGTTCCGAGCATCGCGCCGCAACATTCGTGCGGATAATCCCTCGCGCCGTGATCGCGGATTTCCTGTTCCAGTTTTTTTGCCAGCAGCAGCATCGATGAACTCTTTAAGTTGCTGTAGCCCGCCTCTTCAGAGGCGGGGGGTTGCCGCCGGTTACGAAAAACCCCGCCTCTGAAGACGCGGGCTACAGCAATCTTCTAAACTTCGTCCCAGAAACGCTCGCTCAGATATTTTGTTCCGGAATCCGGAAAAATCGTGACGATGACGGCGCGCTCGTCCGGCCCCAGCGATGCAGCCACTTGAAAGCATCCTTCGAGAGCGGCGGCAGCGCTCGGGCTCAGCAGCAATCCCTCTTCGCGCGCAGCCCGCTTGACCAGGCGATAGGCCTCTTCCGTCCCTACTTCCAGATTGGCGTCGGCGAGCTTCGCGTCATAAATGCCGGGCACAATCGCCGTGGCCATGTGCTTCCATCCTTCCAGGCCATGAAAGGAGGCGTCAGGCTGCAGGCTGATGCAGCGAATAGCGGGATTTAATTCCTTGAGGCGCCGCGTGACGCCGACAAATGTTCCGCTCGTGCCCAGTCCGGCGATAAAATGAGTGATGCGTCCGGCGGTCTGTTCCCAGATTTCGTTGGCCGTGGTTTTGTAATGCGCGCGCCAATTTCCGGGGTTGCCGTATTGATCGGGGTAAAAATATTTGCCGGGTTCGGCGGCGATAATTTCCCGCGCGCGCAAAATCGCGCCGTCGGAACCTTCATCGCCCGGCGTGAATACCAGCTCCGCGCCAAACGCTTTCAGAATTTTCTTCCGCTCTTCGCTGGCGCTTGCCGGCAAGCAAAGTTTCACGCGATAGCCGAGCGCCGCCGCAATCATGGCATACGCGATGCCGGTATTTCCGCTCGTCGCGTCCAGAATTGTCTGGCCCGGCTTCAATTGCCCCGAGCTTTCGGCCTCGCGAATCATTTCCAGCGCCGGTCGATCCTTCACGGAGCCGCCGGGATTGAACCATTCCGCTTTGCCATAAAATTCCACATTCGGATAATTCGGGCCGACTCGCTCCAGACGCAAGAGCGGGGTGTTCCCAATACAATCGATCACGCTCTTCCCGATCGTTCCAGGAGCCGCCGATGCTTCCGTCCAAAGAGGTTTTTTTGCGATATTCATGTGTCGCGTTGTTCTCTGCCCTCCGCCGAAAGGCCTGCCGAGGGGCTCTCCGAAAAACGAACAGCCACGCCCGCATATAGATGCCGGACCGGCTCCGTTGTATTCAGTTAATTTAGCATAAACTTCGATGAATCTTGCCGGAGCGGCTGGGACTAATGTTTGGAACGTGCGGTGGCGGTTAACTCTTCCTTTCTGCGTGTTCATTAGTTTGGGCGCGCAAAAAACTTAACACAGAGGACACGGAGAAAAGCGGAGGGGCACAGAGGAATGAAGCCGCCTTTTTCAACGCCACTTTTGGGCTTAAACAGGCTGATTCCTGTATCGTTTTGGCATCCCTCCTCTTTCCTCTGTGTCCTCTGTGTTAAAGATTTTAGGCCCTGAATTATGGCTTTACACCCCAGCGCGCCGCCCGTATTCTTAAATTCTATGTGGAATGTGAAAGATCGCTTTCCGGCCAAATTGATGGATGGGTTGTCGGCCAAAGGTTTCACCGTAAGCAGCACGGGCGGCGTGATGCGCGTCGAAAAGTACGGCAGCGGCGCCGAATTCCGGCGCACCTCCGACGACCACTACACGATGACGATTCTCCCCACCATCCTGATGAACGGCCAGTTCGTGCGCCTCTGGGACGCCGGCTACCAAAAATTTCTGCTAACCGACGACGGCAGAAAATTTCCCGCGCACGCCGAGCAACTCGTCAACATGCGCAAATTCAATGAAGAACTGAGAACCGCGCTCGGCATTCCCACGTACTATAACGAAGCCCTCGGCTCCACCTCGCTCGTGTCCGTCTACGATCGCGTCAAAGGCCGCGCAGGCGACGTCCCCGATAAAACCGTCGGCGTGAAACTTGTTTCGGACCACTAACCACCTTCAAGCAACGGCGTCGCGCAACTGGCGCCGGAATTGTGCGAGATCGATGCGGTGCTTGGCGGCTTTTCGCGCGCCGAGAAAAACTACCGGGACGTCGTAATCGTAACGCGAGCGCAGCTCAGGATCTTCGTCGATGTTAATTTCGGTGAGGCGCGCTCCGAACTCTTTCAGCAACGGAGCGATCTGCGCCTTGGCCTCTTCGCAGAGATGGCAACCGGGGCGCGAATAGATCGTGACGTCGCGCGGCGCGGCGAGCTGCAGGCGGCCGTCTTCGGTGCGCGCGTACAGATCCGGCGATTCCGTGGCGCGCAGCCAACCTCGCTCGACGAGGCGCGACGCGGCTTCCTTTACGGTCGCGGGATCTCCGAAGCCGGAGAGAGATCTCTCGCGCGCACCCGGCGCATCGAAGGCAGCGAGAATTTTTTGTTCCAGCGAATCCATAACAGGAAGCATTTGTAACCCAATTTGAGCTCTGGCGGAAGCAGTGCTGCCAAATTCTCACGCATTCTCCGATTTTCTCAGTGGTCCTCTGTGTTCTCTGTGTTAAAGCTTTTTCTGCGGCTGGGAATGCAAAGATTTAACACAGAGAGCACAGAGAAAAGAGGAGAAAACCGGAGACGCGGGAGAGAGTTTTGAAATGTGAGATTTGGAATTGAAATTTCAAATTTGAAATTTCAAATCTGGAATTTGAGACCAAGCTTCATTTTTGGCAAAGGAACGGGTGCGGCTTGTGTTGCGGCTGCGCGCGTGGTACATCGGGAAGGTGAAGAATTGTGAGGGTGGATATTCATGGCTGATGCGATTGCGTTGATCGATGATTTATTTTTTCTGGCCAAGGTGCACGAGACGGCGAAGCACACCGGCGTGACGCTGGAAACGTCGGCCACCGGCGAGCAGCTTCTGAAAGCGGCGGCGGCGAGTCCTGCGGCGCTTATCCTGGTGGACTTGAACGCGAAGCAAGGGGCGCTCGAAGCCGTCGAGCGGCTATGCGTGGCGAACGGGCCAGGCAACCCGCGGCGGGTGATTGCGTTTCTATCCCATGTGCAGACGGATTTGGCGGAACGGGCGCGCGCGGCGGGATGCGCGGAGGTCATGCCTCGGTCCAAGTTCACGCAGAATCTGGCGGAAATATTGCGCGGGGCGAAATCTTGAAGAGCTTGAAAAAAATACGGCTGGGAGAATTGCGCTCGAAACGAGTGGCACACGCTTTAGCCTGTGGGGTTTGGAGCAGCTCGGGCGAAAACCCACAGGCTGAACAGGCTGCAGAAAAAGCATTTTATTTTGTCATTCCGAGCGAAGCGAGGAATCTCTCTGTGATTGAATGCCAAAGAAAGAGAGATTCCTCGGCGCGCAGCGCGCCTCGGAATGACAAAACTTTTAGTTTTTCCGCAAGCTGTGAAGCCTGCGCCACTCAAAACCATCCCTGCCAGCAGCGCTCGCCGCGCGGCTTCTCGTGGACGCTAGTAGTCATGGTAATCGCGTGGCTTTCCGGCTCGGTCGCGTTCGCGCAACAGCAACCGCAGCAAGCTGTTGCGAATCCTGAAACGGCGCTGTCCGACGCGCTGTCCGCTGCTTGCCGGCAAGACTCTCCCGCTTTTGCTAAATCCCTGACGGCGGAAAACGCCGCTGCCTTCCGGGCTCTTCCCGGCGCGCAGCGCACCGCCATGATGAAAAGATTTGTGCTGCTGGAAGAACCGGGAAGAGCGCTGCTGTCAACCAGCGTCAACGGCCAAAAAATCATTCGCTGCGAGAGCCCGAGCTTCACCACGGAAATGCGGCTCGGCGAGACACGCGTCCGCGAAAACCTCGCCTTCGTTCCGATGGAAGTCCCGATCACCGGAGAGGACCCGCGCAGGATCACGTTTGGCTTCGTGCGCGAAGGCGGAAACTGGAAGCTGCTTTCCGTGGGACTGATGCTTCTCGACGTGCCGGCGATGGCCAAGCAATGGGAACAGGCCGATCTGGACGCGGGCGAAGATGCCGCAATCGCCGATCTGCATTCGGTGGCGCTGGCGCTGGATACCTACCGGCGCGCCTACGGGAAATTTCCCGATGCGCTCTCCGCGCTTGGTCCCGCGCCGCCCAACGGAGTTTCGCCGGAGACGGCCAACCTGCTGGACACGGATCTGGCAGCCGGCAACAAGGGCGGATACACCCTCCGCTACACAGTCACACCCGCCGCCGGCAACCTGCCGGAGGACGAGGCGAATAAAGCGGAGACCTTCTCGCTGGCTTCCTCCCCGACGGAATACGGCAAGACGGGCCGGCGATCGTTTTTTCTGGACTCGTCCGGAATCCTGCGCGGCGCCGACAAGCAAGGCGGCATCGCGACTTCCACCGACCCGCGAATCGGGCCCTCCTGACGATTTCTCTTTTGCATCACACGCCGCAAAGTTTCTTCTTGCCGGTCCATCTCGACCGGAGCCACAATAGGCATACCCTTCCGATTTCCGCGAGGGAATGAGCGCGGAATCCCCCAATTCAGCTTAATACCACCGCGGAAGTGTGTTCCGCGGCGTTGAGAAAAAACTTGTCCGAACGCTCCGACATGCCGACCGTACTGCCCGCGACTTTGCCCGAAGAACAGGCAAAAGGCGGCGGCCCTGAGCGGCGCGTGCAGACTCGCTATCCATTCACGGCGTCCGCGGACGTCTACGAACTTCGTTCGCAAACGCGGCTGAATGGACGCTGCTCGGATTTAAGCGTGGGGGGATGTTACGTGGATACACTTTCTCCGCTCGCAGTGGGCGCGGTCGTGCGAATTCGTCTGGTGCGAGACTCGCGCGCATTTGAAGCGGCGGCTGTCATCACTTACGCGCACACTTCGATGGGCATGGGGCTCGCGTTTACCGGAATGAAGCGCGAGGATCAGGAAGTATTACGATCCTGGATCGCGGATCTAAGCGGCGAACAACCCCCGGAGCTCACAGTTTCCTTGGAGCCGTCGGCTCCGGCGCCCGCGCCACCGGCTCCGCCTCCGATGGCACTCGAGACGGAGGCGACGGAGACAAATGCCAGCCTTCAGCCAATTGTTTATGAGCTAATTACGTTGCTCATGAGAAAGAAACTCATAACGGAAAATGAAGGCGCGCTATTGCTGCGCCGGATGTTTCAGTGAAGCCCGACGCGAATCTTTTGGAGGTCGGGACTTCAGTCCCGACGGAAAGAATCGACGGATCAGGGGTTTTAACCCTGAAGCTTCAGGGGCTGAAGCCCGCAATGAAACGCAACTTAGTTGGCCGAGCTGAAGCTCGGCCCTCCAAAAGGCAAAAATATTCTCATCAGGACAGCGCCGAAGTCTGGCATGGATGCCCGTTTTGGCGATAACATGGCAGGCTCAGCCATGGCCCCTCTCCGCCCGCAAAGACTTCTGCGAATATCCCTGGCAGCGCCGCTTTTGCTGCAGGCGGCGTGCTGGGCTGCGCCGTCCGCGAAAGCGGCGCCGGCAAACGCCGCCAGGCAGGCCGCAACCACGCAGCAGACATCCGGCACGGAATCACCGCTTCCTGTTTTTGAAATGCACAGCGGTTTTTGGGTGAATCTGCATCATTTTCTTTATCTTCAGGCGCGCCTGCTGAAAGGCAATTCGTCGTCGACGGAAACGGTGCGGGGAGCGGCGCAGCCGGATGAACTTCCCGTGTCGCTGATCGATTTCCCGGAAGCGGATATACACGCCTGGCAGGATGCCGTCGCGTTTTACACGAAGGATTTGGCGGGCCGGGACCTGTTGCTGAACGGCGACATGGAAATTATCAACAATCAACTTTCGGCAATGGAATCCTGTCCCGATCTGGAAGGCAAAACCACGCCGCTATGCAAATCCGGATTGCGGCAGGATCTGGTCGAAGCCCTGGAGCGCGCCGCGCCCGTTTATCGAACGCACTGGTGGGCGCAGCAGGATCGCACCAACCGGGATTGGATCGCCCAGGTTGCGCCGATGATTCAAAAAATGGGCGTCGAACTTTCCGGCCAACTCGCGGATGTGTACGAGAGGCCCTGGCCGCCACAGCGGCTGCGCGTCGACGTCGTTTGGTACGCAGGCCCTTTCGGGGCGTATACGACACTTGATCCGGTACACGTGACGATTTCCAGCCACGATGCGCGCAATCGCGGGGTGTACGGATTTGAAGTGCTGTTTCACGAGTCCTCGCACGCGCTGGCCGGCGCCGTGACCGCGGCGATTGCCCGCGAATTCCGCGCGCGCGACAAGCCCATACCGCGAGACTTCTGGCACGCACTGTTGTTTTACACCACAGGCGAAATCGTTCGCCGCGATGTGGAATACGGATCCATGACGTTTAC
>PMOP01000199.1 GCA_003161495.1 Acidobacteriota bacterium
ACCGTTTGGTCTCCCTGTGTCACCTTGAAGTCCATGGAAACGTTGTTCTTGTGCGTCTTGTCATCGACCTTCAAATTGTAAAACTGCAGGTAGACGTCAAGGGCTTGGTCGGTATGGAATTCCGCGTCCAGCTTGGGCCGAACTTTCGTCGAGCCTAGCACGAATTGTCCCACACCCACATCTTTGGACGAGACGGGCTCCATCTGGTCGGCAAGGATCAGCGAGCTTGCTTCCAGTTTGTCGTCTGGAATGGGAGAAACCGCCAGGCGCGTGTTCACAACGCCCACGTTCCCGCTATTCACGTCCTTGATTACGAGATCGAGCTTGTACAGGCCTGGGCGGAGCGGCACGGCCTTCTGGTAAATCGAAAAGCCTTTGAGCGACGATTCGAGCAGGGTATCCGGGAAATCGCGCTGGATCACGTCTTCAAATGTTTGAATCACTCGCCCNNTGCTTGTTCTGAATCTGCACAGTCACCGGGACCAGAATCGTGTCTCCGGTAATCCGCATGAAGTCAAACCGATAATCGAACGAAATCTGGTTGCGTAGGATGCGCGAGCTGACCACTTCTTCAAGGTCCTTGAATTTGACCGGCGGCGGCGCCTGCACTTTCGCGAATTGTTCCAGGCGAGTGAATTCGTTCTGGCTTTCGAGGCCGCCCCCTCCATTCATTTGGGCGATCCCCAGCGGCGCCGTGGAACCGTTGGATTGAGTAAAGCGCGCGGCTTGGGTGGACAAACCCATTTGTTCCAACATGCTCGGTCCGCCCCCGGGAACATGGGACATGGCATCTTTTTCGCCCGGGTCCATGGTGATGTGATATTCGCCGGTGCCGGTGGGATCGACAAACTCGATCGTTATATTTTGGCCAATACCTTCCATGTAATGGTAGGTCCAGTCGTCGAATCCATAAACAGTGGTTTGCCCGCCACCTTCCGACATCGGACGGTTGTACGTGCTGCCTGAGGAGTGGGATTCGATCTCATCGGGCGGGCCCCACATGATGTAGATGCGGCCGCGGTCTGTTCTCCACCCGGGTATGCCGGAGGAAAACCGCTCGTTGGCATAGGCGATCCGGCGATAATGCTCTTCCTTGAATTCGTTTTCCACGGTGTCCGGCGTGGGATCGCGCCTTTGCCAGAACGCCTCGATGAACTGCTCGCGCTCTTCATTGGTCTGCATTTGCAGGAACGCCGAGCGCTCTTCATCGCTGATGATGTACGGGACTTCTTCTTCCAGCCATTTTTTATAAGGGGTGGCGAGTTCTTTTTCGAGCTTCTTCAGGTTTTTCTTGCCCTTGCCGTTGTCATCGCCCTTTTTCTTGTCGGTATTCTGCTGCTTGTCGGTGGAGTCGGCGGTCTGATCCTTATCCTGACCTTGAGCATACGAACACGCAAAGAAAGGCAGCAACACTGCTCCGCCGATGAATACCATTATCGAAATGCGCGGAAAACGGTTCATAAACCTACCTCGCCCCTGATTCGGAAGCTCGATTCTATCCCCAGGTTTTGCAAGCGTCAATCGAGGAATCTCCCGCTCTGGCACTCTCACTCTTGACACTCTTTTCCCCTTCATTTAGAGCATCCGGGCCTGACCGATGAGTACTAAGAACTATGGGGGCGGCGCCGGGTTGCCCGCCATTTTGCAGCTTTCCCGTTATTACTTTCTTCTAAACCGAATTGACTGTAAAATTGAGGATTGAGCGGGGCTTCGATTCGGGAGCCTGCGCGGGCCAACAGGATTCCGGCCTCGCACGGAAACACTTCGCAGTGCTGAAAACCCATGAACACTTGGCAAAAAATCGGGGTTGGCGCGGGTGTCGCGGCTGTTTTGGCCGGAGGTACTTGGCTTGCCTTCTGGGAGATCAATAAGGGCGTCGTTACCGTCCAGACCGCGCCCGCGGCACGCCAGGATCTGACTTCCATTGTGACTGCCTCGGGCGAAGTCAAGCCGCTTACCTACACCAACGTCCTCGGAGAAGGGATCGGCAAAATTACTGAAATTGCGGTGAAGGAAGGCGACCACGTCAAGAAAGGCGACGTTCTGCTGCGCCTGGAAAGCGTGCAACCCGCTGCCGACGTGAATGCGCAACGCGCCGGCATAGGAGCCGCCGAAGCAGGAATAAAATCCGCCCAGGCCAACGATGTATCGGCACAGGCTGACATCAAGTCGCACGCGGCGGACCTGGAGCATGCCAAGCTCGACTGGGATCGCGGACAACTCCTGTTCAAAGAAGGCTTAATTCCCAAGCAGGATTACGATACGCGAAAGGCCGCGTATGACAGTGCCGTGGCCTCCCTAGCGTCCGCGCAAGCCCGCGCCGAACAGTCTCGCGCGCAGCTCAGCCAGGCGCAATCCGGATTGACGCAGAATCAAGCCATGCTGGGGCGCCTGAGCGACATCCTGAACAAGACCACGTACACCGCGCCAATCAATGGAGTCGTGACCTATATCGCCGTTCGCGTCGGCGAAAACGTTGTTCCCGGAATCCAGAATGCCACCGGAAGTTATCTGATGACGATTTCCGATATGTCCGTGGTGACTTCGGAAGTGATGGTGGACGAAACCGACATCGTAAGCGTGAAGCTTGGAGAAGAAGCGGAAGTGACCATCGACGCGATTCCCGGGAAATTCTTCAAAGGAAAAGTAACCGAAGTCGGTACCCAGGCGGTGCTCCGCAGCTCGGGCCTGGCTTCCACGCAGTCCACTACCGGAAACCAGGAAGCGAAAGATTTTAAGGTCGTGGTGACCTTGCAAAATCCGCCCGACGGACTGCGTCCCGGCCTCTCCTCGACGGCCAAGATCACCACCGCGCAAAAGAAAAATGTAATTGCGATTCCGATCCAGGCGCTCGCGGAACGCACGAAAAAAGATCTGGACGAAGCGGCCAAGGAAAATGGGCAAAATTCCGTTACACTGGCGGCCGGCCGCCCCGTTCCCGCCGACGGGCCGGAAGGCTCTGCCTCCGCCCTGGAAAAGAATCCTGAAATTCAGGGCGTCTTTGTAGTGCGCGACAAACGCGCTCAATTTGTAGCGGTCACGACCGGAATCACGGGCGTCACCGATATTGAAATTTCAAACGGTCTGCAGGAAGGCGACCAGATCATCACCGGAAGCTACAAAACCCTGCGCACGCTCAAGCCGGACGCGCGCGTAAAAGTAGACAACTCCACGCCGAAAGCGCCGGAAGAAAATTAAATGAAAATTCGCGCAGGATTGGGGAACTGAGGAATGTCCGAACGCGTCGCCTCACTCGATACATTCCGCCAGGACCTCGTCGATCAAGGGATAGCCATCCTGACGGAAGACCTTTGGAAGACTTACGAAATGGGCGGAGAAAAGCTGCATGCCCTGCGCGGAATCGATCTCACCATCCGGCGCGGCGAGTACGTCGCCGTCATGGGGCCATCGGGGTCGGGCAAATCCACGCTGATGAATCTGATCGGATGCCTGGACACGCCGACGTCAGGAAAATATTGGCTGGCGGGGCGCCTGGTGAGCGATCTCGACGACGATGAACTTGCCGCGATACGCAACAAGGAAATCGGATTTGTGTTTCAGACGTTTAATCTGCTGCCCCGCGCCACGGCGTTGCACAACGTCGAACTCCCCATGATTTACAACGGCACGCCCTCGGAAGAACGCCTGGTCCGCGCCAAACGCGCGCTCGAAGCGGTCGATCTCGGCTCGCGCATGATGCACAAGCCCAATGAACTTTCCGGCGGACAGCGGCAGCGCGTGGCCGTTGCGCGCGCCCTCGTGAATTCGCCCTCCATCGTGCTGGCCGACGAGCCCACCGGAAATCTGGATACCAAAACCGGCGATGAAATCATGGCACTGTTCGCGCGGCTGCACGGCGAAGGCAACACCATCATCCTGGTCACGCACGAAAATGACGTTGCCCGGCGGGCCAACCGCATCATTCACGTGCGCGACGGCAAAGTCGAAACCGATGAGCCGGTCATTCACCAGCAAGCACTGTAGCGCTCGCCTTCAGGCGAGCATCTGCTAATATCTACAGTGCCCGTCTGAAGGCGGGCTCTACAAAAATTCATCATTTATATGCCTCGCCGGCCACCGTCGCGCATCCAATAGCCATGTCAGAATCCGGTACTCCCGAACTTAGCGCCGCTTCGCAATCGCCCGCGCGATCCTCTTCCACTGTTCGCGCCAGAATTCCAATCGCGGTCTCCATTATCCAGGCCTTCCTTTTTCTGGTGCACTTCGCCTTGTATGCGACCTGGACATTTTTCTGGGGAGCGCCGGGATACTCGCACGCCATGGAATTGCGAATCGCGCTGGCCATTCTTTCCGTCAGCTTCGTGGCAGCGTCATTTCTGGCGCACGAATATTTCAACCCGCTGGTTCGCGGCGTTTACACGATCGCTTCGGTTTGGCTCGGCTTTGTGAATTTCTTTTTTCTGGCCGCATGCGCCTGCTGGATTGTTTATGGCGTGCCGCTCCTGTTCGGCGTGCTCCTGGAAAAGCGCTCTGTCGCCGCGCTGTGCTTCGGTCTCGGACTGCTCGCGGGCATTTGCGCCATTGTGAATGCGGCGTGGACTCGCGTCGTGCGCGTCACTGTCAAGTTGCCAAACCTTCCAGCCGCCTGGCGCGGCCGCACCGCGGCTGTGGTCAGCGATCTTCATCTTGGCCACGTGCGAAACGCAGGTTTTCTCCGCCGCATTGTCCGGAAACTTTCCGAGTTGCGCCCCGACGTTTTATTTATTCCTGGCGACATGTACGACGGAACAGCCGTGGACGTCGCGCCGCTGGTCAAGCCCTGGGCTGAATTTTCCGCTCCTTTAGGAGCCTATTTCATTACCGGCAATCATGAACAGTTTTTCAACTCGTCGAGATACCTCGACGCCGTAAGGCAGTCGGGAATCCGCGTGCTTGAAAACGAAAAGATCGTGCTCGACGGTTTGCAAATCGTGGGCGTCCATGATCACGATTCGGTGAACGTCGAAAAGTTTCGATCGATTCTGCGGCAGGCGGATCTGGACCGGAACGTGGCCAGCATTCTGCTCGTTCACAATCCGCACCGCTTGCCGGCGGCCGCGGAGGCCGGCATTTCCCTGCAACTGTCCGGTCACACGCATCGCGGACAATTTTTTCCGTTCACGGCAATTGTTTCCCGGATGTACGGAAAATTTGCTCACGGATTGAATCGTTTCGGCGATCTTGCGGTCTACACGTCGTGCGGCGCGGGCACCTGGGGCCCTCCCATGCGGCTGGGATCGAACCCAGAAATTGTTTTGATCCGGTTCGAGTGAAATTGTGAGTTGGGCCAAAAGAGCCACGCGGTTAGTGTTTCACGCCGGTACACCTGGCCCTTCGCTATTCACGGAAAAACATCTAAAGTTTAAACACCCCTCGCCGATCATGGTATACGAAGCATCCTAAACTGGCGGCTCGTCTAGCCTGATTAATTCATGAGA
>PMOP01000349.1:0-3268 GCA_003161495.1 Acidobacteriota bacterium
CCAAATGAAATTGCATTGGCCTGTCGCTGAAAATCAACGCCCATGGTGAGTTCAATTTTCTCTACAAAAGGACGCCCCGCCCAGCAGGTAACATTGGCGACGAAAGCCGCCCGTCCAGGGCCTTCCGCTGTCGGCCAATCGGCCACGCGAAATGGTCCCGTCCCGGTGACAGAATTTTCCTCTCCCATGTTGAAAATAAAATAGCGGCCGGCAGCAAGTTGCCTGGGAAAATTCGGCAGGGAGTTTTCCGTTAAAATGACAACTGAATCGGGAGTAGCGCTCACATCAAACGAAGCGCCGAGCAATTGTTGGAGTGCCAGGGCGGCAATGGGCGGTGTAAGCGGGGTCCCGTCGCTGAACTTTACCCCGTCGCGCAAACGAAATTCCCAGCGCTTCGATTGCTCATCATGCTGCCAGGAAATTGCCAGCGCGGGCTGAAGCGTTCCGTGCTCGCCCAGCCTGATGAGGCGGTCAAACACAAGCGAGTCCACGCGCTCAGCCGCGGAACTTAAAGCGGGAGTCAGCGGCCACTGGCGNNGCACCCAACGCGATCAGCGCAACCCAGGCCGGGCGCAAATTATTGCGCGCAGGAAAAGGACAGATTGTACGCTTCATAATTTCCAGTAGCGAGATTCCGCACGACAGCGCGGGGAGTGACGGACACGGCGTGCAATGCGGTGATCGGTCCGGGAAAATCCAATTCGCCGCTGATGACGACGGCTCCGCTGGAATCCGTCCGGAACACTTGCAACGTATCCGTTTGCGTATAATCGCGCGCCCCGGTGGCCAAAAACTGGCTCGCATCACCGCAAACGGATTGCATTTCGATTTCGGTGCCTTTGCCGGGTTGCGACGGGCCCGGAGGCGCGATGTCGAATATCACCGAGGCGCGGTCGCCCATAGGCACGGCGGCAGATCCTTCCTCCGGCAAGCACCCATTCAAATCGGGCGTTTCCAAATTGACAGTGCAGACTCCCGGCGCAAGAAAGAACGTAATCGTATTCCCGATAGGTTCATAGCTGAGATTTCCCCATGGGTCGCGAGAGGCGCTTTGATTGGATGAAATCTCAAGCGCTCTCGACGAACCGGTTTGCTTATCTTGAATCAGTAAGCCGGTAGGGAGCAGCAATACCCGCCAGAATTTCCCAACTCCATTCGAGATTTCTCCCACATCCAGGATGTGTTCCGGCCCTTCCCAGAATTTTTCGCTGTGGATTGTGACAGGCATGACGCCGGAGAAAGCGCGATTTTCCGGTGGCCGTTCCACGGGAATCAAAACCACGTGCGAGGCGTCGCCCTCGCGAATTTCTCCCGTCCAGACAAAGTTTTCGTAATTTTCCGATAGGGTGACCAACACGGTCGTCGCGGTCCCGCTGCCCGACAAGCCGATGCCTCGTTCCTGTAATTCCACTTTGATTGCCTGTTCGATCCGAGCCGTCTCCGCGGCCTTCAGGGACGAGAGATTGCGAATTTCGCACGACACATTCTCTCCAGTCGGCAGGACCGCTGCAATTTTCCCAGCGAGTTCTTTCGCTGAGTCTTCCAGAGTCGAGGAACGCGCGACAGATGGAATTCCAACCAAGACAAAAAGAAACAGCACTGCGCGAAAGGAACGTGCGGATCGGTGGGCGGCCATCATCATTGCGCTGCGCCTAGCCTCGCGGAACACGAAAGGGGCTACACCTCACGATGGCTAAGACTGCGTAAAATCATAGCACAGCCGTTTGGCGGCTTCGGCCGCTGCCAGTGGCAGATTGCGCAATCAGTAGCTGCGACTTCCGTCTGCGGGTTCTCGTCTTTGCTGCGCGCAAAAACCTATTGGATGGAGCCTGCGCTACTTAAGACCATTGAACGCGCGTCCGCGCCCCGACTCCGTCGGGACGCGGTTCGCACACTGGCCATCGGCCGGGCGGCGCTCGCATTCGGAAAACCTTCGCAGGGGCGGCGGTCCCTGTCCCGGTTTCCGGCGAGCGGCCCGCAAGGGTTTTTGGCCGATGGAACTCAATCTCATTTCGTTTTCATGATCCCGAAATCCGGCTGATTCGCACCCAGCCCGATTCCTCCTGAACTACGGTACCGAGCGGTGCGAGGACCAGATGCTGTGCCTACGGTCAGCTGTATAGTTTCGCGTGAAGCGGCCCCTGGATGGAGCGGCTCAGCACTGCCTGTTCGGCCGCGCCGGGCTCCCCCGAGCTCATCAGCTTCTGGAACTGCAGCGCGAAATACACGTCATAGGCAACCACGCCTGCCGCCGTGCCGAACATTGCAATCCCTAACGCCATCAGCAACAACTTTAGTGCGAACATGACTTGCTCCTTCTTTGCCGGCAGGGTCCACGCTTCCCTAGAAATGTTCCTGTAAAGAGTGGAGCCCGCCCCCCCGCTTCCCCGAGCTTTGCCCTCACTTGCCCTGGGAAGTCCTATTTTGAACTTCGTGCTGCGCGGCGAATCCTAAGCAGCATTGCTTTGCCGATCTCCAATTTGCCGGATGGCGACGAGCCGGACAGGCTGCACGATCTTGGCAGTCGCCGGCATCAGCTGGAACAGGCCGTGCAATCCGAGCCAAGTCATACAGAGCGCCAGCAAGAAGGAGAGCAGCGCTGCCTCAATCACGATTGCGCCATTCAGAAAGGTTTCCATCGCAGTTCCTCGCTTTCCACGATAAAAGAGAGAGCACGAGTATTGCCAATCCGTTAACCGCTGATAATGAAGGACTTGCTGTGAAAGTGACTGCCCAATGTGTGGTCCACGGGACACGTTGTGTTCTGGAATGAAACAAGTGTCGAGTTCCTTGTGGCACCGGCATCTTGCCGGCGTTTTTTGCTTTTTCTTCGCGCCTCGGAAAAACGCCGGCGGGACGCCGGCGCCACTTAAGCTACCGCGCAACGCAGGAAAGCTCGCCCATCCAGCTGTAGCGGGCAGGAAAGGGCCTAGCGACTCCCAAATGTGGCGGTTGGGCTATACTGAGGGTGAGGAAATAGGGCGGCGATGCGCAAGGATGGAATCCAGATCGGGCGAATTTACGGTATACCGATCTTTCTACATACCAGTTGGTTCATCATTTTCGGGCTGATCGCCTTCTCTTTCGTTTCCGAGTTTGACGCGCTGCAACTCAACATTCCGACTTCCCGGCTGTGGGGCCTGGGGCTGATGACCAGCGCGCTGTTTTTCGGTTCCCTGGTGTTTCACGAAATGGCGCACAGCGTAATCGCCAAGTACTACAAAATTCCTGTGGTTTCGATCACCCTGTTCGTGTTCGGCGGAGTGTC
>PMOP01000349.1:3280-9625 GCA_003161495.1 Acidobacteriota bacterium
GGTTCAAACGTCATATTGAGCACGCTGGCAGGATCGCTGGCGTGGATCAATTTCAGCCTGGCTCTGTTCAATCTGATCCCGGGGTTTCCCCTGGACGGTGGCCACCTTCTCCGGGCCATCGTTTGGGGGTTCAATAAAGATTATGCGCGCGCAACGCGGGTCGCCGCGCGCTCGGGCCAGGTGATTGCCTATGGGATGATCGCAGCAGGCGCGGGGACGGCGATATCCAACTATGCGCCGCTGGGCGGACCGGTCGGAGGATTGTGGCTCGCATTTATCGGCTGGTTTATTTTGTCGGCGGCCAAGCAGAGCCAGGCGCAAGCCGAGGCGCGCGGGGCGCTCGAAGGACTGCGCGTGGCCGATATCATGACGCCTGAATTGCACACCGTGGGGCGCGAAATTTCACTCGAAGACTATGCCCGCGAAATGGTGCGCACGGGACGCCGCGCGCACCTGGTAGTCGCTGGCGATCAACTCGTGGGGCTGGTCACGGCCGAAGCGCTGAACACCGTGCCTCAGCAAGATTGGGATGTAACTTCGGTGCAGGCCGTCATGCTCCCCAAGAACAAACTTCATTGGGCTGCGCCGGAGGAACCCGCGCTTTCCCTGCTCGATCGCATGCGCACGATCGGTATGCAGCAAATGCCTGTCATTGCCGGCGGAAGCGTCGTCGGCATCGTCACGCGCGATTCCATCCTGCGCGTCCTTCAGTCCCGCCACGAAATCGGCTCCTTCGCCGGACGGTAAAAAACAGAATGTTGCCATTGCATTACCTCAGCAGCGAACCCACCTTGCGCATTTGTTTGGAAAAATCGGCAGGATTATAGTTGGAAGGATTTTCAAGTTGCTGGAACAATCCGTTGATGGAGACGCGAATGTCAGCGGCGTTTGCAACTTTCTCCGTGCGGGCATACGCGATGAACAGCGAATCGAGCGCCATGGCGGCCTGTTCGGCGGCGCGCTCCCCTTCGTTCGAAATCTCGTCGGCGTCGTCTGAAATCCGTTGCAACAGGCGCAGCGTCATCGCCGCGTCGTAAGGCTGAGTCTCAATCCGCGTAGCAAGTTGATTCGAAAGTGCAGCGGCGTTTGCGGAGGCCGAAGCAACCGCGTCGCGGTCGGGATTCAACTGACTGAGCGACTTGGCGAGCTGCGAGACCTGCTCATCCAGCCGCGACGCCGCATCGTTGTCCACCTGGCGCGCGAGTTCGCGAAAGACCGAATAGCGCGACGCATTCCACGGCGGATCGCCCGGGCGGCGCCCCGCGTAGCCGCGCTCCTGACGCCAGCTCTGCTCGGGAGCGGTCAGAGAATGATGGCACGCGAAACATTGCAGTTCGGAATACTCCGGCCAGTTCTTGCCCTTGGCGCGCCAGGCAATGCGTTCCATCGAGGCGCGCAGTTGCACCGCCTGCCCTGTTCCCCACTCGCGCACGCCGGACCATGCGTCATTTTCCGCGGGAACGCCGGGAGCGGTCTCGCGCGGCGTTTTCCAGTGGCGCGGCATCACGGCGGAAAAAGAATCGAGCTCGAAGTACAAATCGGGATGCCCGGCGGCGATCATTTCGTGGTCGACGAATTTTTCCTGCGTGCCAAGGTGGCATGTCAGGCACTTTTCCGTGCGCCGGGCGAGGTTGCGCGTGTCAACCATCCCCGCCGCGACGGACTGCTCGTGCGTCCAGTTGCGAGTCGTGTGCGGGCCGAGCCATGCGGATGCGGGTCCGTGGCAGCTCTCGCAACTGACGCCTTCGCTGAGATCGAAAGTTTTGGCCCGCGCCTCGTCCGGCACATCGAGCGCGTGGCAGGCGAGACATTTGGCGGCCCGCTCGGATTTTCCGAGGCCCAGAATATTTCCCATGCGCTCGCCGATCGGCCCGGTGAGCGCGTCATAAGCTTTGGCGTGCTTATCCTTCACGGCCCAGACGCTGTATTCGTTTTGAAAAATGCGGTTGTCGGCGCGAGGCTTTACGCTGCCGTGGCAGCTCGTGGAACTGCAGGAGCCGGGCCCCGTATATTTACCCGTGTCCGCGGGGGAATTCGCCGCGGCCGCTGGATTCGGCCAAGCAAAAAAAATCGCGCCGAGCCAAACCGCGGCGAATAGCAGCGTGAGTCGATTAGCCAAAGACCGAATTCTCATTTCTGTAGTCGGATGCAGCACGCCTTATTCGCGCGGGCCGTGGAACCGCCCGCGCCAGAATTTTTATACTGCCCGCAACAATCGAAGTCAATAAATCGAAAGGTAACAATTTCCAAAGCCGTCCGCGCAATTCAAACCGGCTTACCTCCAACCTCGTTTCCCCTTGACAGGTTCGCGATAATTACTGTATATACATTAAGTGTTCGCCTGGGATGCCCGAAAAGCCGCCAGGAATCTGCAGAAGCATGGCGTTTCTTTCGAGGAAGCGGCCACCGTCTTTGC
The DNA here is from genome assembly GCA_003161495.1 of Acidobacteriota bacterium. Classification (GTDB taxonomy): domain Bacteria; phylum Acidobacteriota; class Terriglobia; order Acidiferrales; family UBA7541; genus Palsa-360. Next base: position 5,697 of record PMOP01000349.1, read on the forward strand.
CGATCCCGAAGCCCTGGAGTGGGAAGACCTGGAACACTCCCATCAGGAGAACCGGTTTAAAAGGCTGGGAATTTCCGCCGGGGGCCGCGTCGTCATTCTGGTTTATTCCCACAGGAGATTAAAAGATGGCCAAGAAGCGCTTCGTATCATCACCGCGCGCCGGGCGAGTCCGAAAGAACGCGAAGCCTATGCAAAATGAGCGGTTCGATTTCTCGGATATTCCGGAATCGACGGACGAAGAGTTAAAGCGCGCGCGCAGGGTTGGCCGCCCAAAAACCGGAAACGCGAAACAGCTGATCGCGATACGAATTTCTCCCCAGCTTCTTGCTCGTCTCCGCCGCCTGGCTGCAAAGCGGGACAAACCCTACCAAACGCTGATCCATGAACTTCTGGAAAAGGCCGCACGAACGTCCAGGGTGGCGTGAAGCAATCGATTTTCGGCCCGTTATTGACACAGTTTATGTGCGCACATATACTGTGTTCATGAATGTGACCTTGTCGATAGATGAGCAACTCGTTGCTCGCGCCCGTAAGAAGGCCGATGCCCTGGGCAAAAGTCTTAACCAGTTAATCCGCGATTACCTCCAGAAGCTTGCCGGCGGCGACGATCCGGAGCGCAGCATCGAAGAATTCAAGCGCCTTTCGGGACGCGGCAATTCGCGTGGCTGGAAGTTCAATCGTGACGAGATTCATGGCCGCTCGTAGTTTTTTCGATACCAACGTCCTCATTTACGCGGATGATAAGTCCGTTCCTGTAAAACAACGGCGCGCCCTCGATCTGGTGGCCGAACACCGGCGCGCAGGGACCGGCGTAGTGTCGCATCAGATTCTCCAGGAATATTTCGTTACCGTCACGCGAAAGCTGGGAGTAGATCAACGCATTGCCCGCCGGAAGGTCGAACTGCTTGCTGAATTCGACGTGGCCACTACCGACGTAAGCGATATTCTAGCCGCCATCGATCTTCACTTCCTGCATGGATTTTCCTTCTGGGATGCGTTGGTTATGCGGGCCGCCAAGCAGGCGGGTTGTAGCGTGCTCCTCACAGAAGACATGCAAGAAACGCGCGAGATCGACGGAGTTCGTATCGTAAATCCATTTCGGTGAGGCGACGTTTACAGATTCCAAACGGCCTCGTGTTAAGACAAGTCCCGCCAATACACTGCCTCCGTTATATACGTGTATGGAAAACTTACTCCGAGTGAAGATGGACTCGAAAGCTGGGGTCTGTTATATGAATTTTGGCGCGGACGGTTGTCTATTCGGTTGGTCGGTCTTTCCTGAGGAGCGACGGCTTGCTTTTTGAAGAGTTGAATAAGATTCAGCGGCAGCCGGACGGGACGCCCGTGGCGGCCGAGGATCTTCTGCGGTTGCCGGTTTTCAAGGATATCTCTCCGCAATTTCTGAAGAAAAATGCGAACGCGACGGTGTGGCGCCACTTCAAGCGCGGCGACATCGTGTGCCGCGAAGGCGAATTCGGCTCGACCGCATTTTACATTCTGGAAGGCAAAGCCAGCGTGGCGCTTGCCGCTCCCATCGCGCATGTGAAGGCGCAAGGCCGTCCGAGCGGCTTCTTCGCGCAACTGACTAGCAAGCTCACGAGCCGCCTCGCGCCTCGCCGGGAAGACCGCCGCGAGGAGGAAGCGGACCGCCGCTCGATTCCGATCGATGCGCCTGTCGATCTGGCCTATGACCATCCCGTCGCCGAACTCGGGCCAGGCGAACTGTTCGGCGAAATGACGTGCATGAATTATTATCCGCGGTCCGCGACTGTGCGCGCGGAAACGGATTGCACCATGCTCGAGATGCTGCGCAACGTTCTCGACGTCCTGCAAAAGAGCAAGGCGTTCCGCGCGCAGCTCGACGAAACCTACCGGCGCCGCGCCCTCGATTCGCATTTGCGCGATGTCTCCATTTTTCGCGGCCTGAAGCAGGATTTCATCGATCATCTGCGCGACCGCGTCGAGCTCTTGCGGTTCGCGCCCGGCCAGATTATTTGCAAGCAGGGAGATCCGGCAGACAGTTTTTATCTCGTGCGGCTCGGCTTCGTGAAAGTTTCCGAGGGATACCCCGGCGGCGAACTGGTGCTGGCTTATTTGTCGCGCGGCGATTACTTCGGCGAAATTGGATTGCTCGGCGGAGGAACGCGCACGGCGGCGTGCTCGGCGCTCGACCACGTCGAGGTCGTCCGCATTTCCGCGGAAGATTTTCGCGCGATGGTGGAGATGTATCCCGAGGTGCGCTCCGGCCTGGAACGCGCCGCCCGCGAGCGCCAGGAAGCGAACCGGGAGCGCCTGCGCATGGTGCGCAGCGTGCCGCTGGAGAGTTTTCTCGCGCAGGGATTGATGGAAGCGCAGAGCCTGCTGGTGCTGGACCTGGAAAAATGCACGCGATGCGACGCCTGCGTGACCGCGTGCGCCGATTCTCATGATGGCGTGACGCGCCTGGTCCGCGAAGGATTGCGCTTCGAGAATTTTCTCGTGGCTACTTCTTGCCGGCAGTGCCGCGACCCTCTGTGCATGGTGGGCTGCCCCGTCGGAGCGATCCGGCGGCGCAATTCGCTGGAAGTCATCATCGAAGATTGGTGCATCGGCTGCGGCCTGTGCGCGAAAAATTGTCCGTACGGGAACATCAACATGCATTCCTTTGCGGCGCAGGCCGATGACCACGAGCATCCGGGACAAAAGAAGGCCGTCGTGCAGAAGAAAGCGACGACCTGCGATCTTTGCACCGAACATGCGGAGCCAAGTTGCGTCTACGCGTGCCCGCACGATGCCGCGCATCGCGTCGAGCCGCGCGATTTCTTTGCCGGAACTCTCGGGCAGCGAGTTGGGAAAGCAGGAAAGGTCCGGACATGATTTGCGAGGCACGAAAGAATTCTCGGCGGCGAATGCATCTCAAATTTGGAATTCGCTCAAAATCGAATTCGTGGGGTAGGTTTGGTGGCGCCGGCGTCCCGCCGGCGGTTTTTCCACCCCGGCAGAAGTGCAATGGTCGCCGGCGGGACGCCGGCGCCACCAAACTCACGGCCAGGAGAACGATCGGTGCGCATTGATCGCACGCACAAGAGCTGGCTCGTCGCGTCGCTCGTAATTTTGGGCGTCTCGCTGCTGCTCTTTGCCACCTATCGTGTCCCATCGGCAAATAGATCAATGGGCGGCACCGCGGCGGGGCTCGCATTCGGCAGCGCCGGATTCGCATTCATGATTTTTGCGGCTCTGCTCGGCGCGCGGAAACGCGTGCCCGTTTACCGTTTTGGCCGTACGCAAACGTGGATGCGCGGGCACTTGTGGCTCGGCCTGCTCAGCCTGCCCATTATTTTATTTCACTCCGGCTTCCGATACGGACATGGATTGACGGCGTGGTTGATGACGCTGCTGATAGTCGTGGTTGTCAGCGGGCTCTTTGGAGCCGCGCTGCAGCATTACATGCCGCGCGTAATGACGCGCGAAGTGACCATGGAAACCATTTACGAAGAAATCGGCCACGTTCGCAAGCAACTCCTGGAAGAGGCTGAAGAATTGATGAAGCAAGCCGCCGCCGGCGATAAAAAAATAGCCGCCGAAGGAAGCGAACCGGATTCCTCAGCGTCGGCTATCGCGGTGCTGGATGAGGCCGCGCCGCTTCGCAATTTCTACGAGCAGGAGCTGAAACCGTTTCTCGAAAACCCGGGCGCGCGTGGCAGCTCTCTGGGTGACGCGGCGCAGGCGCGCAGCGCGTTCGCACAATTGCGAACGCTGGCGCCGGCTTCGCTGCACACGGCCATCGAGGATCTGGAAGGAATTTGCGAGGAGGAGCGCCAACTCACGCTGCAAAGCCATTTGCACCTGTGGCTGCACGGCTGGCTGCTGTTGCACATTCCTCTTTCGCTTGCATTGATTTTGCTCGGCGCAATCCACGCCGTAATGGCGTTGCGATATTAATTGGCGGG
>PMOP01000349.1:9709-12675 GCA_003161495.1 Acidobacteriota bacterium
GCTTTGTTATGGATCGCGTGGCATGGCCTTCGCAGTGACCGCCGCGTTTACTCCGCCGGAGGCTTGTCCACCGCGCACGCTGTTCTTACAGAGCGGTGCTCCGCCTGCCACGTCTCCACCCTTGGTTTCTTCAACGAAAAGGTCAGCGATCAAAAATGCCTTATGTGCCATGACGGCCCGATCCATCAAGCCAAGCAGGTATTCACTCCCTCGTGCGCTTCCTGCCACGCCGATCATCGCGGAGCGATTCGTCTTGCGGCCACGGGTGACGCGAACTGCACGCAGTGTCACGCGAATCTGACGGCACGCGGAAGCTCCACCCAATTTGTTCGCAATGTCGCGAGCTTTGAAAGCAATCATCCCGAATTCGCCGCGCTGCGGCCGGAGCGCCGCGACCCGGGAACGATTCAGCTCAACCATTACCTCCACTTGCAGCCGAATCTTCTCGGACCAAATGGAAGCCGCGTGCAAATGGCTTGCGCCGATTGCCACCGCTCGGCAGCAGACGCCGGCGGTCCGTGGCCATACGGAGATTCAAAAAGCAAAACGGAAATTCCAAAAGATTTATCCCCGGGCATTTCAAAAAACGAGCCGAGCATCCCGGTGCCGTCGCGAGCCTACATGGCGCCCGCAACCTACGCGCAAACCTGCGCCGTTTGCCATTCGCTGCAATTCGACAAACGGCTCGCGGACGCTGTCCCTCACGACAAACCGGAAGTGATTCACCCGTTCGTCGTCGCCAAATTGCAGGACTACATCGCGGCGCATCAGGCGGACTTGCGCGTGCCGCGCGACCCGAGCCGCGACCTGCCCGAAAAACCAATCCCCGCGGATTATCGATTGCTTACGCCGCCGCAATGGGTTGCCGAACGCGCCACCGAGGACGAACAACTTTTGTGGCGCAAGACCTGCAAGCAATGCCACACGCTTCTCATGGAAGAAGGCTCCGCGCTGCCCAAAATCGCGCCGTCCAATATCACCGCGCGCTACATGCCGCACGCCAATTTCGATCACTCGCAGCACGGCCTGGTCGACTGCGCGAGTTGCCATGCCGCCGCAACGACCAGCCAGCAAAGTTCCGACGTGCTTCTGCCCGGCATCGCGACGTGCCGCGCCTGCCACCATTCGGGCGCCGAAGCGGCGGAATCGCGCTGCTTCGAGTGTCACACCTACCACGATCCCGCCCAGCGCAAACCCGCGCACAGCAATTTTTCCGTGGCGGATTTGCTGGCGCGAGCGCACTAAGTAGCACCGGCACTTTTGCCTGTGCGGTTTTGTGGATTGCACACGCAAAATACTTAACGCAATTACCTTCGCGAAAAGCGCACAGGCAAGAGTGCCTGTGCTACTGAAAAACCTAAATTAATTTGTGGGATTCGACGGGAATTTCAAATAGGGTAACCGCACGCCCTGCAAAACGATTTGATCCGCGCGAATCGACGCCGGAGCCTCGAACCCTGCCGATCCGCCCGCGGCCACAAAATCATCCTGGTCAACACCGTCGCCGCTGACGCCGAGCCCTCCCACAAGCCCACCATTTCGATAGAGCGGCACGGATCCCGGAAAAAACACAACTCCACTTTGATTCGGCCCGGCAACTTGAAATCCCTGCGTACATGGATTGGCAACATCTTGCAGATAAAGATTGAAAAATGGTCCGGCAGAACTGCCATCAATTCCTGACGGAAAAAAAGGTTGCGCGCCGTAGCCGATGGTGCGGCTCGTGACCGCAGTGCCAATCGGCACGCCCGTCAAATCGGCGGTCGAGCGGGCCGCGCTATTGAAGTACACCATGTTGCGCGCTTTGCTTGCGGCCACGTCGACACTGAACATCGTGCCGTCCGCCATGCGGTAAAGGCCGATGATCGATCCGTCCAAATCGGCGACGGCAATCGTCATGCGCGTGGAAGAACCAATGGGCAAACGTATCGCGGCGCGCGTAGTATTTGCCGTCGCAATGGAGTTGTTTATGATCGACGCGACATCGGATGCGGCAAGCCCTCCGATCGGGCCCGCGGCTGGCGCAACCAGCATACCTTCGGGCGGCGTGCCAGGGCTCGCCGAAGGGCCCACAACAAAGCTTCCTGTGAAACTGCCGGCGCTGATACCTGCGGGGAGAGTCGTCTGGCTCACAAACGGCAGAGCCACGCCATTGAGGAACACAACGCCAGGCGCGGCTAGTGTTGGACCAAATCCATTTGAGGTTGCCGCCGCATAGGCTGCATATTCCGCCACGTCGGGCGCGACTGCCGCGACTCCGATCCCGCCCACCACACTGCCATTGCGAAATAGCGGCACGCCTCCGGGATTCACTGCATTCGGATCGCTGTCATTCACGTCCAGTTTGCCCGTCGTGACGCCAAGACCCGTTGTCACGCCGCCGATGGAGCGCGCGGGCGGCACGGATTGGCCCGCGATGAAATTTGTGGAAAGCATGCAGCCGCGATTCGTGTTTTCAATTCCGTAGAGCGGCGCGCTTGGAGCGTTTGTAGTTCCGGGAGGAAAATGAATTCCGCTGAGGAAGCGCACGGTGCGCGAAGAAAGCGGCGCCTGATCATTGCTGAAAAACGCCGCAGTGCGCGCAAGAGACACCGCAAGCTCGCTCGCGTCCACTTGCGCGCTAAAATTTCCAGTGGCCAGCGCCGGCGCGGACGGCTTGCGGTAAACGCTCAGAATATTTCCGGAGCGGTCCACTACGGCAATCACCATCGTGTCAGGACCGGCGGCCTGCGCGGCGGTTTGTACGAGCGCGTTCACATCGGCAGCAGTGAGGCTTTGCACGGTGGCTGGCGGAGGCGCGGAATTGAGCGATGCTACGACGCCTCCGCAGCCAGCAAGCATTGGGGCCAGTGAAATCACTGATACAAACAATAGGCAGCTGAACCATTTGGGTGGCGTCATTTCGTATGGATGCGGGCCCATGCGTCGTCCCTGCTTAAGTACCACACGGCAAAGCACCTCTCAAG
>PMOP01000528.1 GCA_003161495.1 Acidobacteriota bacterium
GCACGAAGGTTACGACAAGGCCTGAACGCGTGTCGATAATTCAAACGTCCGCATTATTTCATCACCGGCACGTTCTGTGCCCCAATTATTAAGCGCGGCCTCTTGGCCGCTCCTTCTGCATCCAAAGCTGCGCCTTCTTCAGGCGCGGCGACGATGCAGCAGCCGGCTATGCCGGCGTCGCCCTCCGCAGGAGCGCACTGCGTTTCAATGCACCCAAAGATGCGCCCTCTATGGCGCGTCGACGGTGCAGTGAAACGAGCTGAATTTTGGACGGGGAAACGGTCCTCTTGGACCGTTTAGGGCGTAGCCCGACCCGTCTGAAATTCTGCGTCTGTGCACCCTTCGCTCGGGCTTCGCCCTCGCCTCGCTGCCGCTCGGGGAATTATGCCAGCCTGACGGCTGACATTTGGTTAAGATGGCTGTTCCAGCCAAGGGCAAGGCATATGGAAAGGCGGTTTTTATGCTCGAACGGGTGAAAGCGGGCCTGTTTGGCACAAAGTCAGCCCGCGAAGTGGGAAAATCGGGCGCTGAAACGAAGAATCCCGATACAGCCGCCCCCGCCGATGTGGTGAGCGAGTTCCCGCGTGGCCTGCCCGATGGTGATCGCAACAAACCCCTCGGGACTGGCCAGTGGATCTCAAGCGCGGCGGCTGTCGATCTGACAGGCAAATGGAAACCGGGGCAGTTCCTGCTGGGGCGTGATGCGTCGGGACGATATGCCGGTATCGAAGATAACCGGCATATCCTGACCGTCGCAGGCAGCCGTGCCGGAAAAGGAACGAGTATCATCGTTCCGAATCTCATTCACTGGCCCCATAGCTGCCTTGCGATTGACCCTAAAGGAGAATTGGCAACGATCACGGCCAGCCGGCGCGGTCACGGTTCCAAATGGTCAAAGGGCATGAACGGGGAGGTCTATGTCCTCGACCCGTTCAAGCGCGTGACCGGCCCCGCCACCGACTACGCCGCCGCCGCCTTCAATCCCCTGAAGGCGCTCGATGCCGATACGGATGCAGGGCTCGAACAGGCGAACCAGATTTCAGATGCGCTCGTCATCCAGTCGCGGGGTGACGGGGCGTTTTGGACACAAAACGCGAGGGCCTTCCTGCGGGGGCTGATTTTGTTCGTGGCGAAAACGGAAGGGGAAAGCGCGCATTTGATCCGGCTGCGTGAACTGCTCATGCAAAGCCGGGAAGCCTTCGACAAAATGCTTTTGAACATGCGGGATCTGGGCGGCGTCATCGGCCATGCCGGCATGGCCATGTCGTCCAAGCCCGATGCCGAAAAATGGTCGGTCCTCTCGACGTGCCAGCTCCACACCGATTTTCTGGAAGGGTCGGCGATGGCGTCGGTTCTGACGGAATCGACGTTCAGCCTCGACAACATGAAGAAAAAGCCGATGACCGTTTATTTGTGCCTGCCGGCAACGCGTCTCGGCACACATGGGCGGTGGCTGCGGATGATGGTGACGCTCGCCCTCGATGCGATGGAACGCACCGGGCCAATCGAAAAGGGCCAGCATCCGGTCCTGTTCGTTTTGGACGAGTTCGCGGCCCTAGAACGCATGGAATCGATTGAACGCGCCGCCGGTCAGATTGCGTCATTTGGGGTAAAATTGTTCCCCGTAATTCAGGATCTGACTCAACTACAGCGCGACTATGAGAAAGCGTGGGAAACCTTCATGGGCAATGCCGGCGTGTTGACGTTCTTCGGCAACACGGATCTGACGACCGTCGAGCATATTTCGAAACGTCTGGGCGTGGCGGAAATCGTGCGCGTCGGGTCCGGCGTGACAAAGGGTTGGCAATCTTCGAACACAACGTCATCCCCGCATTTGCTGGCGCAGCTCATGCAGCAAGGTCAGCGCAGCCAGTCGGCGGGCATGACGGAAGCCGGCGGCACGTCCGAAACTGAAAGCGTGATGCAGGCCCCCTTGATGCAGCCGGACGAAGTGGCGCGATTTTTCGCACGCGATGCCGGCAATCTGCTGGTGTTCATCGCCAGCAAAAAAGTGCCGCCGATCGCGCTCTATCGCTGCGAGTATTTCAGCGCGGCGGATGATGTGATGTTCGGAGGTCTGTTCGATCCTGCACCCGGCCAATCCCCGCCCCGCACATTGGAGCAAAGAAAAGCCGGGTGAAAAACCTTAACGGTCCTGCGGCGTATCGAACTGTTTTAGCAGGCGCAGGGTTTCCGGCGTGGAGACTTCAAGATGCGCCGCATACAACATGCGCCGTTGCGGTCCCGGCATATGAATCGAGAACAAGGCGCACGGCAAACCGCCCTCCTCCTCCGCCTCCGCGTGCAGTTCGGCCATCGTTTCGTTAGCGATGGCGGAAAAAATCATGTCGGCGCAGCGGGGACAGCCTTGCGCATATGGCACAATCAGGCTGAAGGCGTGAGCAATCAATGCGCGGGCAAGGTCGCGCCCGTCGCAAATGCCGAATTCGTCGGGTTCGGCGCGTTGGACTATGGTGATGTCCATCATCTGGGCGCCGGCATGACGTTGCGGTCGAACTCGCGCATCATATTCTGGCGAATCGCGGCTCCGGTTCCGCAGGTGCTGCGCAACTCGTCCCGCAGGAAGGTGTATTGGGTGTCAAAGTTCTCACCGAACAGGCTTGAGAGGACACAGGCGGCGTCAGCAAGGTTCGCAATCGTCCCCTGAGTCTGCATACTGTCGCTTAAAACCTGCATTTTGACGGGAGGAAGAGCCTGCGCGATTGCGTTCTGGCGGGCCAGTTCTGCGGTCGCTGTGGTGTGGGCTTTCGTTTCGTCGCTGACCATCTTGCCGGTGGTAGTGGCTATCAAGTGGGCGGGGCTGAAGCGTTCCTGCAACAGGGCGTCTCCGCCTACGAGTGCCAGACCGACAATAAAGGCTCCGCCCGACCATTTGGCGACGGTGGTAGCGAAGTTTCCGAGAACGCCCGCCATGGGCTGTTTCGGGGGTTGGCTGACGGCTGAAAAAGATGGGTTGTCAGACGAACCTTTTGCATACTGGTTCATTACGATTCCTCATGGAAACGGCGGACCTCCCCGAGGGAGGCCGCCGCTGAGTTTACGACTTGCCGGCCTTGCCACTGCCGCTCTGCCGCTGTGTCTGAATGTTGCGGCTAGTGGTGGTGTAGGAGGCGGTGCCCGCTTCCTTGATCTGATAGGGCACATACGGCTTGTAGACCGGAGCAGGCCTGTAGGTTTGGGCTGCACGCTCCGCCTGCTTCACGACGTAATCCTTGCTGGAAGCCATTTGTCGTCTCTCCATGCGGCCCACCCTGTTGTGGGCCGATGGAGGGCATATGGGGATCGTGGTTGTTAGTTCAAGAACGGCACGTGTCGGTTTTTATCTCATGTCAGCGCGGGGCTTTTCCCACCTGCGCGACGCCGGGCCGCTGAGTAGAGGCGCATACGCTCTCTAGTCTCAGGATCAGCATCCTGCCGCATCCTTCCTAGCCATTCGGTCGGGGATGGAACCCCAGCCTCAAGCTGGCGGTCGTTCATCTGCTTCTTGGTTGGAAGGTCAAGCCAGTCTGGCATGGCGTTCGATCCCAGCCATTTGTGCAGGGCTGTATAGAGGGGTTTGTCGAGATGCAGGATGTGCGCCTGCATTAGGCCATGCCCCAGCCACGGCGCATATTCGCGCTTGATGAATTCTGCCGGCGTTTCCTTGCGGCTCTCGCGCTCCAGCCAGAGGGCGGGGGCAGCAGCCGGGAGTTGTTCTACCGGTATGGAGTGCTTTTTTGGGGCAGGGGCTTTTAGCGAAACTGAAGCGTTAGGAAACCCGATCTCCTGCAAGACATGACGAAGCAAGCGCTCCCTATCGGCGTCCGTTCGGCAAGCCTTTTCGAATGCTTCCCCCAGTAATTCTCGCAAATATTTTTTCATCAAAAATTCGTTCGTTTCGGCAAGAAAGCAGAATAGACTTTCTAGGTCTGGTATAGTCTCAAGTTCATCATTATAACGAATGTCCAGTTTATTTAGCAATGATTTCGCTGGTTCTACAAATTCCGTGCGTTGCAGGTTTATTATGGAGACAGATTTAAGGAAGTTCGATAACGGGACATAAATATCCGAAGGCAGTTTCGCCAAGTTATCTGGTATGGATTTCAGCCCGCCGGGCGGTATTGTTTGCCTGAGCTTGTCCAAAAGCTCTGTTGCTTCATCGGAATCGTAGGTCGGCCTTTTAATATTTGCAGGATTTGTGTCCACAAACGCCGATAGACGCTCATCGAAAGGGTGTTTGCGCACCATCGCAGGGCCTCCCTATGATCCTAGGATCATATAAACCTAGGATTATACTTTGCCGTGACGTTCTTCGAGGATCTCCAAGGCCTCTGCCAGCAATTCCGGCACCTTTTTACGTGTTCGGATGGCCAGCATTTCAAAGCCATCAGCCACCCTTCGCGTCACGCGCTTGTTGAACTGAACTCGCTCGTCCTCTTTGACCTGATTGAATTTCTGCGGGAGCGCCTCCGTCCTAACCTCAACCTCGGCCTCGGACGCAGAACGGCGCGGCGGCGGGGGGGCAATCTTCAAAGGGTTAGCCATTTTATGCCGCCGCCTTCTTGGTCTGCATGTGTTTCGCTATTGCGGCTGCCAATGCCGCCGAACGCTCCTGAACGGCGGGAAAGCTGATTTCCGAGGCCGCTTTGCCCGCGTTGTGTCCCTGCCGGATTGACGGCAATTCGGGAAACACGAGGTCAAACACATTGATTTTAGCCCGTTTGAGATAGTCTCGGGCCGCTTGATCCTCGGACGGCGATCCGGTTGTGCGGCAGAAAACGAACCATATTTTGGCCCGGTCGATGCCGCTTTCTTCCAGTTCATATGCCGCCTCAACCTGTGCTTCTAGGTCATCGAGGCCGTAGCCGGTCGGCATTAGCACTAGGTCCGAAGACTTGGCCATGCCGCGCCCCCCCTGCTCCGCATGGGCCGGACCGTCCAGCAACATGAGGTCAAATCTGTCCGCCTCGCGGATGGCCCGTTCGACCGTGGCGAATTTCTCGACCGGGATTTCAGGCTGCAAGCCTGCCCGGTCGCGCCGCGCCTTCCACTTCGTCGTTGTGCCCTGCATGGTGTCGAGGTCGGCAATCTTCACCTGCCAGCCGGCACGGATGAACTCGACGGCTAGAAGCCGGGCCAAGGCCGATTTACCGACACCGCCCTTTTGAGAAATCAGCGAAATTATCATGTAGTATCCTAGGAACCTAGATGTCTCAGAATCTATAATTCTAAGGTATCAGAATCCTAGGAAGCTAACAACCCGTCCTTATCGTTCTGCCGGTCAACGCCTGTGCTGAATGGTCTGGGAAGGCGGCTTGTTCGCCTGCATCTGCCATTCGTGTTTCAGCTCCGGGCGAAGCTGCGCCAGTTTCTCCTGCTCCATCTCGCGCCTGCGGGCATGGATTTTGTCGGGCCGACGCTCGATGTGTTTCAGGCGATGCTCTTGCAGGGCGTCCCGGTTCTGGCCGCGAGAACCGTTGATTGTCCGGGCCGCTGAGATTCGCGCCGCCGCCACATGCTGGTCGTGCTGCTCCAGCTGCATCTGGTGTTTTTTCCCGGCACGCAATTCCAGTGTTTCGGCCCGCTCATCAAGCCGCCGCCATGTCTCGGCCTGCCGGGCGCGGCCTTTTGGCGTCAACGCCTCCAGCCTGCCGGCGATGCTGTTGTGCCGGCGCTGAATAGTCAGCGCGACACTCTCCTTGCGCGACTGGATGGTTTTGATGCGCTGAACATAGCGGGCGTCGATCTCGTCCCGGTTCTGCTTGATGCTGTTGATGCGGCCCAGCTGGTGGTTAAGCTCGTTGCGCTCCCACTTTTTGTGGGTGATCTTCAACGCGTCATGGGCGCGGCGATGCTCGGCGTCCACATATTCGGCGGCACGGGACTTCGCCCCGTTCTCGGCCATGATACAAATGCTCCTGCTGCTGTATCTCCGATGTAGGAACGAACCACGCCAGTTTGAAGGCTGAAGAATCTGCCCGGTCGGGCAGGCATGACAATTCCCCCGTATTGGCCTTACACCCCCTGAAGGGGGCCGAAGATCTGGACCGGCGCGTTCCTCCGGTCCTGAGCCTGAAACTGTTCTTGCGTGAGGATTTGAAGGGTCCGGTTTTTTCAGTATAGTTTCGCAATGACGCAAGCGCCTGCATCGCCCGGCTGGGTCTACATCCTGACGAATGAAGCCATGCCCGGCCTCGTCAAGATCGGCCTGACCACGCGCACCCCAAAAGAGCGGGCGGCGGAACTGTCGAGCGCGACCGGCGTGCCGCTGCCTTTTGTCGTGGCATGGGCGCGGGCCGTGTCCGATTGCGCCACTGTCGAAAAGGCCGTGCACCGGATGCTTGATGACAAGCGGGTGAACGGCAAGCGGGAATCCTTCCGTGTCGATGTGGCGACGGCGCGCCAGGTTATCGAAGCCGCTGCCGGGTCCGTGCTCGGGCGGCGATGGCTGACGCCTCCGCAATTGCGCACAGGAGGCCGCAGGAAGGGCAGACGGAAAAGGGGAGGGGATTTGACCGGCTTCGGCCTGCTGGCCTCCTGCGTGGCTGTGCTGGCCGTCCTTGCCGTGTTCAAGCCGACATTACCGGACTGGTTGCCGAGGCCGGTCTATCAGGGCTTCATGATGGTGGAACGGCTGGGCGGGTAATCCATTGCAACCCGTCACGTTACGAGATAGCGGCGGGCGCGCGATGCCACGGGATCAGGCGTCTACGAGGCCAAGGCGCTTTTCAAGGGTCAGGAGGCGGTCGTCCAGCCTGTCAAAGCGCCCGGTGTGGTGCTGGGCCTTTTCCTCAAGCTGGGAAAGCCGGAATTTGATGTCCCGAATATCGTTTTCAGTCCGGTCAGTCGATGCCCGGATGTGGCGCAATAGCTCCAAGGTGTGGCTTGCCAGTTCGTCAGTCATGGGATTGATTATAACATAATCGGAACAGAAGGAAAATTGGATTTTCCGCAACCCCCGTTATCGCATTCTCGCGTGAGGGGGCGTTACCCGCATGGGCGGAGACGCCTTCGACTCCGTGCGCTCTTACGCATAGCACCCGGCCCGCAGGGACACGCCCAAAGTCTTGAATTACGGAAGACCTGTCACTGCCGGATGCACATTAAGGCGTTGGCGGCGCTGCATCCAGTAACGTTCAAGCACGAAGATAGCGCCGTGATCGGGAGGAACAGGGGGCGGCGGTTCCACCTTGCGCGGCGGCATTTCTACAATTCGGACCTTGGATAAATCGGGTTTTTCGCCGGTCATGCGTTCCGGCGTGTGAAAAGGTCTATGACGTTTGACGGAAACAGCTCGGCGACTATGTCGCCGAAGCGCCTGGACGGGGCAAACCCCCTCTGGTCGTATCCAATGACACCCGCTTCCTGCAAGGCGTCTAGGTCGTAATCGTCAACCCCTGCATTGAAGAAATCGACACTGCTGTAACCGGCCTCCTGCATTAAAGCTTCGGCACTGTCGCTCCCGCCAGCCCGGCAAAGTTCTGCGCAGGCTGTGGCGAACCCTATGATGAAATGTTTCTTTTGATCTTCGGTCATGAAGAAAAACTAGCAATAGTTTGTAATTTACACAATGGCCATTATCACCGGTTTAAAGTGGAAAATAGGCAGCTGTTCTTGCTTGTAATTTACCATCCATTATCTTTATGATTTTATAATTATGGTATGTCCAATGAGACAGAAGAACAAAGCGGCCCTTCGCTCTCCAAAATATTCAGCCAAGACCGGGTGAGACCGGAAGCGGGCGGTCATTTCAGGATGGACCCTGAAGAGCCTGTAGCAGGGGAACGCTATGCCAAAGAGGCAAAGAGCGGCCCTGTCGGCCTAAAGGAAGAATTTGAGGAAAAGCGCCAGTCTGCCTCCCGCTCCGCATCCGCAATGGTGTTCGATTTCTATCATGGCCTGACGCCGGGCGATGGTTTCATCAACATGCGGGCGCAGGGGAAGCGAACCGGACCCGGTGGCTATGGCCCGCGACAAATGACCGAAGCGCAGATGATCCGGCTGATACGGATCGCGGTGGAGCGGGAAGGCTGGACCAATATCTGGTTTCACAAGAACGGCGTGATTGATCAGGCCGCCACAAATCTGGCCAACCAATTATTGACCACGAAGCTCGCGCCGTATCGGGAAAAAATGGCCGCGCAAGGCCGGGATTTCCAAGTTCGCAGCTTTCTGCCGGAACACGTCCTGGCGGGAACGAGCCTGAGCGGCCAGCTTCTTCACACGCACCGTTTCAAGGTCCAGAACCGGGAATTGGAGAGAGCCGGAAAGCGCAATGCCAAGCTTGAAAAACGCGCCGGTCGCGGGATGAATGCCCCGCCGCCCTGAGCTGGTGATTTAGATAACCGTTATAGAAAGTCCCCCTCTTCGCCTCTCCCCCAAGGGGGACAGTAAGATGGTCCAGCACGGCGCTTCGCTCCGCGCCGGAACCTATGGCGGATCTTTTCCGGCTGCATGGGCGGCACGGGACTTCGCCCCGTTGTCGGCCATGATACAAAACTCCTGCTGCTGTATCTCCGATGTGGGAACGATCCAGACCAGTTTGAAGGCTCAAGAAGCTGCCCGGTCGGGCAGGCATGATAATTCCCCCCGTATTGGCCTTAACGCCCCCAAAGGGGGCCGAAGATCAAACATGCCGCTGCCGCGCCACGGTTGAGCCTGAAAGACAACAGTTTTTTAACCGTTCGATGAGACAATGACCGGACGCAATAAAATTGGAGGCCGACGATGATTTATGATGCGTTTATTACCGAAGAATACGAGGACAAGGGGGGCGCGAAGAAGCCGCGCTTTCATCAGGTGGGGGTCGCCTTCGACGCCAAGAATGGGGAAGGCATGGACGTTATTATTCCGCCCGGCCTGTCCGTGACGGGCCGTATCAGCATCCGGCGCAGAAAAGTCCGTGAAGCGGGCGAGGCAAAGCTGGATGACGACGAAGTGCCTTACTGAAAACTGTTGTCATGGCTCCGCGTCGCACACAACCGCCTCGTCCGCCTGCTGCCCCTCCCGCCACTGTCGAGGCCGGGGCGGCGCGGGTCCGTGCGTTGCTGGTGCCGCTCTTCGACCGCAAGGACGGAAGCGGGGCGGATTGGCCATTGATGCTCGAAAGCCTGTTCCGGGCGGGCTTTGAAATCGCGGACGGACGGCCCGACGATGAAGCCCGGCGGGCAATCATGCGGCGTGTGCATGAAGGATCTTATACCCGGCTGGCCGGGGATTCCGGTGAGGGCAAGCCGGTCACTGCCGGGCCGGTTTCCGCGCCCGCGAACACGGCTTTTCTGAAACCACCGGGGCCGCGTCCGCCCAAATAGACGGTTCAGCAATCATTCTCCACTTGTATTCGGGATATCGGCGTCCCAACATCCTTGGCGCGACCGCTGCGGCGGTCGCGGCCTGCCGCTCTCTGAAACTGTGAATATGGAGGTACAGGATGACCGCAATCACGGCATCCGTAGGCATGAGGTTTGGTTTCCTCATTGACCTGCGGGCGTTGAAGATTACGATTTTCGTCTTTCTACGGAAGACTCTCTCGGTTGAGAGGCGTTCCAACTAGCGGAAGATGGTCCCCCGGCCACGATAATCGCCGGCCTATAGAGTTCGCTTCTACCCTTCTATGAACTCGGGGGTTTTTTATTTCGTGTCGAAATTGGAATGTTAGGTTTGGCAAGGTATGGTTTCGTAGTGCGAAATATCGTTGGTTATTCTGATCTCCATGTCACAGTTTCCAAAAACCCCGATATCACATTTTGGAATCAAGGATTGACCATACAGATGAGGTTGTAGGTGTTGTCACAATTCTGGGCGCTGCCACCCGTAATGCCCACCCATCTATTGGCATCTGAATAAGTCGATACGCCTGCGCTTGCGCCATCCCCATTTGTTGCGTTAGTCCAAACATTGCAGCCATATTGAAAGCCGCCACTTTGGCTGGTATTGCTCCATTGTGTGCTGCCGGTTGATGTTCTGTGTAGCCAATAATTATAAGTGCCTCCAAAGCGGTTGGCCGCTGCCCAACTTACGCTATCGTTTGGTCCGAGTCCGCTGGCGTCTGTGGTGAATGAGGCCCCTCCGTTCCCGGCGTTATTTGCATCAGCGAAATAGTATGTAGTTAACGGCATAAGATTTGTGCATGTGCTTCCATCACATAGAAATGCTTTCACTTTTGAGGCAATGAGCTGCCCGTTGCTATTCGCTGTCGAATGCCCGGCCCAGCCTGTATGGGTCGTCGTCAGTTCGCTCAGGCATTTTGCATTGGCGCCGGCCAATCCCCCGAGGTTTCCGTTCCATTGTGTCTGCGTCATCACGAAATACCCACTGCCGCTTGGCGCGGTTGGCGGGGTTGTCGATTGCTGCGCGATCATCGCCGCCCAAACCGTGCCGTTGCAGAATTCGATATAATTGATGGAGGAATTGTAGCGGAGCGCGCCCGCCGTCGTGCCGGAACAGCCCAGCGCCTTCATGCCAAGTATCGCCTCGCCCTTGACGTGCAGCGGCGCGGCGGGGGCCGTCGTGCCGATGCCGACATTGCCGGTGGACTGGAAATTGATGACGCTCTGCCATGTTGAGCCGTTGCAGAACAGGCCGTTTTCAAAGCCGGTGTTGGGATTGAGGCTGGAGAGGCCGAACTGATTGGCCTGCGCACCGGTGCAGGCGTCGCCGGGAACCGTGGCGCGGGCCTGTGAAGCCGTGAGCAGGATCAGGGCGGCAATGAGCGCCAGCCGCCTCAAGGCTTCGGCTCCGCCTTGATGCGCTGGGCGTATTCAGCGTCGGAAGAACCGTCATCAGTTATAACCCCGCCATAGTCTATGCTGTCCTTGACATGGAGGCCGTTGGCGTCAAAGCGGGCAACCTCCTTGCCATTGACGATGAACCGGACGGCTCCGGTCTTCTGGTCGGTTTCGATGCGGGTTGCCTGCGCCTGACCGGCTGGTTGCGGTGTTGCTGCCGGTGCCGTTGCTTCCCCTGCCTGCGCGGCTGTCGCCAGTAGAACGATAATAGCTGATAGAAGTATTCTCCGCATGAAAACCCGTCCCTTCCGTCTATGTTACCATAGCCGGTTTTTGTATTTGTTAATTCTCGTTTTATTTCGATTATCCACAGCAAATAGCGCCATGACTGGCGGGGTTTACTGCTGGCTGTGCGAATTCCCCGGCTTCCGCCCTTGTGCGGAAAGGGACCCCTTTCCGGCTCGTTTTTCCGGCCTCGCAAGCCATTGATAAACAAAGGGCTGGTAGCGCCGGAAAGGGTGTGCGAAAATTACCGCATGAAAATCGGCTATGCCCGGGTATCGGAGGACGAACAGAACCTTGACTTGCAGCTTGACGCGCTGCGGGCAGAGGGGTGCGAGGAAATATTCGAGGATATCAAATCGGGCGCGGACAGTCGCCGAAAGGGGTTTGCCGCTGCTCTCGCCCGCTGTGGTGCCGGCGACGTGCTCGTGGGATGGAAACTCGACCGTGTTGCACGGTCCCTTTACGACTTGGTTGTGCTGGCCAAGGATCTGAAGGAGCGGGGCGCGGGACTGAAGATCCTGACGGGCGAGGGTGCCGCCGTCGATGTGACACACGCACAGGGCCGGATGGTGTTCGGCATACTGGCTGTCATTGCTGAATTCGAATGGGAATTGATCCGCGAACGGACAGCGGCGGGGATGAAGGCGGCAAAGCGCCGGGGTGTGCATGTCGGCAGGCCGCGCAAGCTCGGGGCGGCCCAGCTTGACATGGCGGCGCAGCTCATGGCGGCGGACAGGTCGCAAAAGGAAGTTGCAAGGGCGCTTGGCGTGGCTGTCTCTACGCTGCGCGAAAACATGAAGGAACGGGCGGCGTGACCATCCCCCCCTGCAATCAAACCGGCGCTGCCGAATGGCTCATCGTCACCCTGTTCAGCTACATCGTCGCCTTGGTCGCGTGGCTGGCAGGCGCGGGCTGGTGGTCGCTGCTTGCTTTGCCGGCGGTGGTGGTGCTTCGTCTGGCTTTGATGAACCGCAAGGACGCGCTTCTGCCCGTGCGCGGTAGAAAACGGGCCTGACGGGGTCAGCCGTTCGGCACGATGCCTACATACGGATAAACGCCCCAAAACCGGAACGTCGGGGCGTTCTTAATCGCAGACACGCGACAATCCAGACTGTCTATGTCGAAATCCCCCGAGAAGTCGCCGCTGAAGTCGCCTGTGTGGCGTTCGCACGAAATTGGCAATCGGGCGCGCTGCTGCACGGCGGCGAAAGATAGAATTCCCAAAAAGGCAAGCCGGAGCAAGAGAAGTTCTCTTCCACGAATAGGTTCAAAGACTGCGGCGCTCATGCGCGTTCCCTATCCAATTCGAACTTGGCTTCCAGACCACACAGAGGCGAGAGGAAGAAGCCGGGTTTTATGCCATGCCGCCGCGCCTCCGATTCCTCGACCCGGATTACGATGCGGTCTGGGAAAGGAAAGTGTCTTTCTATCGTTTCGGGTTTGATGGGCGGATTCTTGGTCCAGCACGTCGCGTCAACCTTGAACGCCTCGACGCATTGGGGCCAGGACAGCTCTTCCCCAGAGCCATGCTGTATCCCGTCATAGACCCAAAAACCTGTTGCCATCGTTCGAATTCCTTCACAGTGACAGCTTATATGGGTCTTGTTTCCTTCATTTCCCATCATCACACGTCCCGGCTGCGGCAAACCGCCGCCATACCTTCGAATCTCTCGCCATTGGGGTGAAATGGGGATCTTAGTCCGTGGACTTATCGTCCTCTTTTAGACAATGCTCATGCGCTGTGAATCACACCTCGCTCAAAATTCTAGGACAAAGGATCCGCCAAAAGCGGAAGTCCCTGAATTGGACACAAGAGCATCTTGCCGATCAAGCGAAAATTGATCGGTCCTATGTTGGCGGAGTCGAACGTGGCGAACGCAATTTAACTTTCACAATTCTTTGCCAAATCTGTGCAGCCCTCAGCTGCGATGTGGCGGAACTCACTGAGGGGATACCGGATTTGCCGCAATGAAATGGCTCCGCACTCTCATTTTATTTGACCAGGGAAACGTCATTTCGTCGGGCGACTGGAAACACGTTCACGAGAGTTATGTGCGGTCCATCATCAGCATCGATCATCCCCATGGATCGGGAACGCTGAAGCTCCGGCGCAAGGCCAGACTGCCAAACGGGCAATGGGCGCGGAATGGAGTCGGCTTTCTGCGGTCGCGTTTCCTCAACCACATGCAGACTGCCGAACACTGGCACCCGGAGGGCGGCGTGGATCTCAGCCGGGACCGGGTGCAGCCGCCGATCAAACTCTACCCGTCCATGGAATCGTATCGTGAACCGATCACGTCTGACTTTGGCGGTTTCGACTTCGTGACCACGGCGCCGGGCGGCAACAAGATCGCAATCGAGTGGGAGACGGGCAATATTTCCTCGTCGCATCGGAGCATGAACAAGCTGGCTATCGCGCTCGGCAACGGCATTGTGCAGGTTGGCGTTTTGATCGTGCCAAGCCGGGATCTTTATGAGCATCTGACTGACCGCATCGGCAATATCGGGGAACTCTCCGGCTATCTTTCGATGTGGGAAAGCCTGAAATCCAGTGTCTCGCGTGGGCTTCTTGCAATCACTGTCGTTGAACACGACACGTTGACCAATGATGAAAAATTCCCCTATTTGCAGGCGGGAAATGACGGTCGCGCTCGTGAGGGCCGCGCTAAGTAGCGGAGGCAAATAACTCGGCTTGCGCCATTTCATCATCGGGACAGGCGCATGGCGGACTGTCATGCTGTATCCGATAATCGCGTGAAATCGGCTTTCCGTTCTTCCGCCGGCGCACAAGATCCGCTTCGGTGAACAGCACATTTTTGTTTGCATGGATCTGCGCAATGTGGTCCCGGTCGCCCTCGATCATGTCAAAGCGTTCCAGGATGGCCGAACAATCGAGCTCTGAACCGATCCAACGGCGTCCGGTCAACTCGGCCGCAACGTAGGTCGTGCCGGATCCGCCGAACGGATCCAACACTACGGATCCGGGATCGCTCGCCATGGTGACGATACGATCCATCAGTTTGAGGGCGAGGCCGTTTGCCGCCCGCTTCTTGTATTTTGCGTGACGGACGGGCGGAATGTCGCCCCACACGTCGGACAGATTGACGCCTTTCGGATTCATCTTGTCCTTGTAGCCGCCATAGTCGCGCAGCTCTCCGCCGCAATGGCGGCAGCACGGCACCGGTAGACGATCCGGATGGAAGATCGCCGGTTTTTTCCCCTTCACGAAATACAGCAGCGCGTAGTGCGACGGGTAGAGGCGGCTCGCAATCGGGAGGGAATATTTGATGTCAACGGTGATCCAGTGGCGGAAGGTCAGGCGCTCGCCCAGGTAGGCCCCAAGCGGCAGATTCCACTTCGGCAGGTTCCAGAGAAACAGGGAACCGCCCGGCTTGAGGACACGGATCATTTCATCGAGCCAGCTACGGCACCAATCCAGATACTCATGCTCTGCAATCGAGTCGTCGATCTTCGACGTGTAGTCCTTACCGAGATTGAACGGCGGATCCGCGAAGGTGAGATCTACGCTGTCCGCCTCCAAGGTTTGCATGACCTGGAGGCAGTCGCCCTGATAAAGCCGACCGCGCGGCGTTTCGAGAATGGGTATCATAGTCATCAATCTGTCAGGTTTGCAGATTCGCAGCAACCCCTAAACCGCACACCGTTCTAATTTTGTTCGTAATCAACTATTAGCCCCGGTCCCGCAATTGTCCTGCGGCGGTCGCTCGTCAGGGTGACGGCTCCGGCCCACCCTGTTCCTGGCCGGCGCGGGCGGCAAGTTCGGCGTCGGCTTCCTGCATGAGGTTGGTTTCCATGTAATACCGGAGAACGCCGTTGATGTGGCGCTGCATGTCGCGTGGCTCTCCGTCGCTCTGAAAATAGGCCAGAATGTCGGCGTCGATTGGCAGGGAAACCATGACCTTCGGCGGTTCGATGGCAGGCGCGGACGGGTCTGCGGCCTGTTGAAATTCAGGCGGGAGGGTTAGGGTCCAATTTGAGTTCTCCACTGACATTTTGCCAGTATGGCACTATGGATTTAACAAATGTTTACCATACGATATGGAAAAACCCCCTTCCCTGCCAAGCCTCTTTCTTCGTCGGGCCGGGCGCGGCGCTTCTCCGGTCAAAATATGCAGAAAGAAAGAGGCTTTTCGAAAAAATTGTGAAAAACATAGGGTTAGAAAAACCCCCTCTTTGCCTCTCCCCCAAAGGGGGACAGATCAGGCCCGCCCCTTCGGGCCGGTCCATGAGCCTAAGCGTTCGCGGCTGCTGCCCAGGAGGAAAGCGTTTACATATCGCACCTTCGCCTTGCCCCAAATTTGCCCGCTGGATGCGGTATTTCTTTCCACCCTCCCCGGGTTCACCCTGCGGGGTCGTGATCGTCTCCACGGTCGAAATTTGCGCCCCCGCAAAGCCTCTTTCTTCCTTCCTGAGCAATCGTTCCTTGTTCGGCCTGAAAAGCCCGTTCCTCGTCCCGGCCCTGCAATTCAACACAGCACCGGGCAGGCGGTCGGGTCCCATTTGGCCGTGGGCTGGCCGGGTTGCGGATGACGCGGGGCATTCTTCATGCCCTGCGCTCAGACGCGGCCCTGCCGCTCCTGTAGGCTGAATTGGATGCGGCTGGCTGAACCGGCGCGATGCTCGAAACTAGCCGGGGTGCTGAATAAAGCTCGACTCGTATGGCTGTCCGATTCGCCCGCCTGTTGCCTGTCCGCGATACCCCGAACCTTACGCACAGGCCCTGTGGATGGCTTCCCGTTTTAAGAAAGACTCTCTCGTAGAGAGAGAGTTTAAGAGTTTAAAGGCTACAACTTGTTGAAATAATTGAAGTATTAGCAACTTTTGCACGCGATACCCCGTCAAACTGCACGCGATACCCCGCTTTTGGCTGCACGCGATACCCCGACTATTTCCACAGGAAAAACGCGGCACGGCTGCGGTTTCGCTCTCGGGGTATCGCGTGCAGTGGTAGGGTTTGGCCCCATGAGTGAGGCTGTCCAGCTAGAAATATTTACCGTGAGCGCCGCTGATCCGCCGTGGCGCGATAACCGCGATGCCATGGAATACCCCTTTCTTTCGCTGCAAAAGGGACGGGTAAAGCCGATAAAATTCCGAAACGCCGATGTTGCCCTGAGCGTTCATGCCCCCGCTGAATTCGGCCTCGCCTCGATATGGGATTGGGATCTCATCATCTTCGCAGCCTCCCATGTGAACGATGGAATTGAGGCTGGTCTGAAGGCGTCTCCTCGCATCCGGTTCGTGCCGCATGATTGCTTGAAGCAGATCGGGCGTTCGACGGGCGGCAAGGACTACAGGGAGCTGGCGCAGTCGATTCGACGCCTGCGCATGACCACGGTCATAACCAACATTCGCTATGACGACGAAGCCGGTGAGGAACGGCCTTTTTCATGGCTGACGGATTACAGCCTTCCAAAACGATACAGCCGGTCCAGCATCACGCCGGCCAGCCCAGAGGGCGAGCCGGACCCATCCCGCCCTTGGGAAATCGAGCTGCCTCCGTGGCTCTATAACGCCATTTTGCGGCGGCGGGATATTCTGGCCGTGCATCCTGACTATTTTCAGCTCACTGGTGGGCTGGAGCGATGGCTTTACCGGGTCGCCCGCAAGTCGGTGCCGGATAAAGCCGAGGTGCCTGCAATCCATTTCCGCATGGCCACGCTACACGAGCGATCTGGCACAACCCGGCCTTTGCGCAATTTCGCGGGCGACATTCGCAAAATGGCTGAAGCGCAACCCCTGCCGGAATACGGTTTGAAAGTTGAAAAACGCGGCAAGCATGAGCTGGTCATTCTCTACCGCGACTATGCGAAGCCGCGCCGTCTGCCCCGTGGCATGAAACGGCTGCTCATCGAAGGCGCGGCTCAATCACAGCGGCGATAATTCCGGCCCGATGCCCTGCCCCCGTTCCTGCTTCTGCTCTTGCTGCCGGTCAATGACATGCGCGGCTGGCTGACGCCTCGCGCGTTCTTCGCCCCTGTCGATCTGCACACGCGCGGCAACGGCCGATTGCAGTTGCACACCGTCGCGCTTGTGGCTGTCGATCAGCGCCGCATGGTCCGCCCCCTGCCTCGCCATGAATTCCCGTTTCTCGGCCGCAATCTCCGTTTTCAGCGCCGCGAATTCCAGCCGTGCCGCCTCGACGCGCTGCCCGTCGCGGGCTTGCCTGTCGAACGCCTCGCGGCCGGCTCGGCCGGTGATGGGGTTGTTTTGCTCAAAGGTACG